>NZ_JACJDS010000047.1:0-40868 GCF_014163635.1 Pseudoalteromonas sp. SR44-8 | reverse complement strand
CGGTTTTATATTTTCTGGCCGGGCCGCTTTACTTAAGCGCTAACTGTAGCTCTCGGTTGCGCTCTAGCTGCGCTAAGAAGTTATCTGCTATTGGTTTAAACTTAGCAAGCTCGTCGCGAGGCAGAGGCTCTGACTTCGGTAACTTAACCGTTTTAGGGTTACGGTGAACGCCGTTAACTAAAAACTCGTAGTGTAAGTGCGCGCCTGTTACACGACCGGTGGAGCCGACAGTACCAATTTTTTGACCTTGCTTAACTTTTTGACCAGTTTTAACTAGTTTCTTGTTAAGGTGTAGGTATTTAGTGACGTACTGTGTGCCGTGACTAATAAATATATAGTTACCATTATACTTACTGTAACCAGCTTTAATTACTTTACCATTACCAGAGGCAACTACTGGCGTTCCAGTACGAGCTGCGTAGTCAATCCCACGGTGTGCTCTTACTTGTCCTGTTACAGGGTGTAAGCGACGCGGATTAAAGCTTGAGCTAATATATTTAAAGTTAACTGGTGCACGTAAAAATGCTTTTTTCATACTACGCCCTTCAGGCGTGTAAAAAGTACCATCGCTGTGACGGATAGCCGCGTAACGTTGACCTTGGTTAATAAACTCAGCGGCAATAATTTTACCTGTGCCAATAAACTCGCCATCAACATAATGCGATTCATAGATTAAACCAAATTGATCGCCTTTACGGATATCATTGGCAAAATCCACATCCCAACCGAATATATCAGCAAAGTTCATTATTTGCCGTTCACTTAAACCAGCAGCAATACCTGAGGTCCAAAAGCTGTTAGTAATTTCTCCGCCTGTTGATTTAGTTAATGTTTCAATTTCTTTACTATCAATAGACGTATCGTAGTTACCTTCTTCATTTAATGTAACGAACAGGGTATCTGTTTTTGAAATCACATAACGTAACTGTGCCAAAGAACCATCTTCGGCGGTAGCAAAGCTTAATGTTTCACCAGGGTGAATTTTACTAAGTTTACGTGTTTCTGCATTGGTATTAAGCAGTTTATGAACGGTTTGCGCCGAGAATCCGGCGCGTTTGAAAATAAGTGCTAAATTGTCACCGTTTTTAACTTCGAAATCGATAAGATCGTATTCTGGGAGTTTTGCTGCATCTTCTTGCGAATTTAATTCAGTTAATTGCTCAACGTCATCAACTTTAATTTGTAATTCGTAGCGCTTGCCAATTTCTAACGCATCAGCGCTATTGTCTTTAGAGGCGGTGGCTTTTTCTGAAGGAATGAGTGTTAAAGCAGCAATAGCAGAAACCAAGCCTAAAATAAGCAATTTGTGTTTTTTTGGGAGAGTGTGCACAACGCGAACCATAACGTGCCTTTTCCTGCTGTCAAGATAATTAATCACTAATATTGCAGGATATACTTAATAAAGCGTTAATACCAGTGTTTTGTAGATTTAAACTGGCGCGGATTTACGCTAGAATCACCAGATTGACTGAATTTTTTGGAGTAATACATAGTGGACTTACAAACCGCTCTAGCAGAGATAAAACGCGGTGCTGAAGAAATATTAATTGAAGACGAGTTAGTCGAAAAGCTAAAGTCTGGTAAAAAGCTAAAGATCAAAGCTGGTTTTGATCCAACTGCACCTGACTTACACTTAGGTCACACTGTGCTAATTAATAAAATGAAAACCTTCCAAGACTTAGGTCATGAAGTGATTTTCTTAATTGGTGATTTCACCGGTATGATTGGTGACCCAACGGGTAAAAATGTAACTCGTAAGCCACTAACCCGTGAAGATGTATTGGCAAATGCTGAAACATATAAAGAACAAGTATTTAAAATTCTTGATCCGGCTAAAACCACGGTTGCTTTTAATTCAACTTGGATGGAGAATTTAGGCGCTGCAGGTATGATCAAGCTAGCAGCACGTCAAACGGTTGCTCGTATGCTAGAACGTGATGATTTTAAAAAGCGTTATGCTGGCGGACAATCAATTGCGATTCATGAGTTTTTGTATCCATTAGTGCAAGGTTGGGATTCAGTTGCGCTTGAAGCTGATGTTGAGCTCGGTGGTACTGATCAACGCTTTAATCTATTAATGGGTCGAGAGCTACAAAAAGACGAAGGCCAAAAGCCACAAACCGTATTAATGATGCCTTTACTTGAGGGCACCGACGGTGTGCAAAAAATGTCTAAGTCATTAGGTAACTACATTGGTATTACTGATGCTCCTAACGATATGTTTGGTAAGATCATGTCTATTAGTGATGAGCTGATGTGGCGTTATTATGATTTGCTAAGTAGCTTATCAATTGACGAAATTGCTGCGCTTAAAGAAAAGGTTGCACAAGGTACTAATCCGCGTGATATTAAAATCGATTTAGCAAAAGAAATGATTGCTCGTTTTCACAGCGATGCGGCAGCTGTTGGTGCGCATGAAGATTTTATTAAACGTTTTCAAAAAAATGCGTTACCGGATGATATCCCAGATATGACTGTAACGATTGATGAAGATACCGTATTTATTACTAACTTGCTTAAAGAAGCAGGCTTAGTTGCGAGTACATCAGAAGCTATGCGAATGATCAAACAAGGTGCAGTTAAAATCAATGGCGAAGAAAAGGTCACTGATACTAAGCTTGAAATTGCAAAAGGCAGCACAGCTATTTATCAAGTTGGTAAGCGTAAGTTTGCAAATATTACCTGTGCTTAATAGGTAAAGAATGAAGATTCAGTTTTAAAAACCAGCTTCGGCTGGTTTTTTACTCTTTGTGATCTACAACATTGTTTTAATGATTTCGATGCCAAATATAACCAGTAACCAAAAGCCACGCGCTTGATTTAGCCGATTGATCAATACAGTAATATCATCAGCCTGCGGTAAACGTTCAGTACCAATACGCATTTTATCAAATCGAGTATCTTGGTATATGGCAGGGCCACCGAGTTGCACACCAACAGAGGCCGAACAACAACTTAATAACCAGCCACTATTTATTTGATAAAAATGTCGTCCATAATGCTTGATATAATGAATGCTCAATTTACTGGCTTTACTTGCTGCAATAGTCAGCGCCAATATCCGCGTAGGTAACCACTCAAGAATATATAATAGCCAACTAAGTGATTTTAAAAATGGGCTATTAGGCATAATATCTTTGCGCCAAGCTTGGTGGATCAAAGTCAGTAAGCGATAAGCCAGTGCAGCTATAGGGCCAAATAGTAGATAAAAGAAAATAACGCTAAAGTAATGACGAGCAACTCTTAAGATCAGCGTTTCCATGATGGCTTTGCAAAGACCTGGGCCTGATAATTTATCTACCTGACGAGCAAGTAGCGGTTTTAATAACTCTCGGGCTGTAGACTTTTGATTTTGTTTAACGAGTCGTGCAATGCGCAGTGCTTTACTTTCTACACTTCGCCACTCTAGGCAGAGGTATAAAATTAACCCAGCTAATAGTTCAGGGTAATAGGCGAATTCAAGCAGTAAGACTACCAAGGTCATGATCACTAAAATGACTAAGGTGAAACATAACGAGGATGACAAATATTGGTAACTTGCAGGTTCACTCTTTCTAAAAACGCGTTTCCCAAGAGCTCTAAATACCGCAGTTAAAAATATATTTGGGTGATACCAGCTTACCAAAGGTAAAAAGCGCTCAGCAAGGAGCGCTAATATAAATACAATAAAGTCCAAATGTTGCTGAACTAAATTGAGTAACACGTTAGAGCGTTACCGTAGTCAGCTTTTCTAGTAATGCGACCACCATTTTTGATGAGTTTATTGAAGCAGTTTCTAGGTATTCTTCAAATGACTGTGGTGACTCTTTACCTGCAATATCAGACATTGAACGGATCACTACAAACGGTGTAGCTAAAGAAAAGCATACTTGTGCAATGGCAGCGCCTTCCATTTCTACAGCTAACATAGTAGGGAAGTCCGCGCGGGCTTTATCAATACGCACCGGATCACACATAAATGAATCGCCAGTACAAATTAAGCCGATCAGGGTCTTCACGTCACTGATGCTTTCAACACTTTGTTGTGCAGCCTCTATTAATTTAGGGTGAGCGGCAAAACCAGCAGGCATCTGTGGTACTTGGCCAATTTCATAACCAAAAGCGGTTACATCAACATCATGATGACGTACCTCAGATGAAATTACCACGTCGCCAACACTCAGAGATGGATCAAAACCACCGGCAGAGCCTGTGTTGATCACACAGTCTGGTTGAAAATTATCAATCAATAACGTTGTTGCAATACTAGAGGCGACTTTACCAATACCTGATTGCACTAAAGTCACAGTGTTACCAGCTAATTCACCTGTATAAAAAGTGAAACCTGCTTTAGTTAGAATTTGTGGATTTTGCATTGCTTCACGCAAAATTTTAACTTCTGGCTCCATCGCGCCAATAATACCGACATTCATAATTTTAAATTCCTCTAATTAGATGTTTAGATTATACGTGAAGTTAGCGATAAAAAACAAAAATGCGAGCTTAAAAGCTCGCATTTTATCGTTTAAGAAAACTTATATTTCAGCTAAAGCTGTGGAATGGGCTTTAGCTTGCGAAGGAGATAGTACCGCCGGCTTAGTAACACGGTTGCGTGTCGGGCGACTACTTTGTGCTGTCGGCTTGCCAAGCTTAAACATAATTGCTTCGCGTACTTCTGATGGCCGATAGCCAGATTTAACTTTCATACGGATATGTGGAATGCCAGCAGCTTCAAGTGCACCATTAACAAACCAGTCTCGTTGTGCTTTATGACCATCTTTATTGGCGTTGTTTACTAAGTCAACCGCTGCCACAATCGTCATCTTTTCTTTATCAATCAGCACATAATCCAGTTGTTTGTTTTTTGCTTTAGCGATTGCAGCACGTTTAGCTTTAGCAGATAAACCTTTTTTACAATCAATGATATCGATTAATTTTACACGGCTAACAATTTTATATTGATCGCCTACAGCACGTTCTAAAAGGTTTAAGAATGAGCTTTCAACTTGCGTAAATACACTGGTTTTACGCGTGAATGGGTAAGGGTTTCCGCCATCATCGGTAAACTTTGACGCAACAACAGATGCCCCTACGACTAATACTAAAATTGATAATAAAGCGAATTCCATACGGTAACTCCACAACAACAAATTGACACTATAAATTACTTAGCAATTTACGTGCCCAGTTGTAATGAAGTTACACTTTATAACAGCTAAGTTATGGCTGGTATCCGCCAGCAATTCCTTTTACTGCAATCGCTACAGCATCATGGGCATGCAGAGATTCATAATGGTTTATTTGTAACCAGTAATCGGCGTATTGTGCATCTTCTAACACGGCTTTGATTTTACGCGCAGCATCTTCACAAAACATCAGATTTTGACCATTTAAACGGGCGAATTCTTGCTCATCTTCACGCTTAACTGCCGCTTGTACAGGGGTTTTAAGCTCATCTTCAAGAGTATTGATCAAGCTCAAAATATCAAACTCACGGATGCTACTATCTAGTTTGACTTTTACATTGGCAATAGAGCGTTGAGAATGCGGTGTGGCGATTATGCCATCGGTACTGCCAAGCCAGTTGACCACTTCTTCATGGCTAAGAGTATGCTGCTGAAACTTTTCAACAAAGGCTTGTTGAATAAGTTGGCGAGCTAATGCCGCTGAGCATGGGCAAGTTGATGAGTAAGTTACATCAAGGCTTAATTCAAAACTAAGTACACCGCGGTCAATTTTTGCCACTATGGTCAACGGGTAGCTTTTCCAACCCGCTTTGCCGCTAAGGAGTGATTTTCTGCGCAGCGGTAGTTCAAACTTAAATTCAATTTTAGCTTGGTCGCTTAATCCAGTGTGACTAGAGATAAAGCTATCGAGCGCTTGTGCAATAGTTTGCGGGTTAACGTGTTGCTCAGTTGACAGGGTATCGAGCGCTAAAAATAACCGCGACATATGAATACCTTTTGCGTCTTCTTTGTGAAGATTAACAAAAGCACGAGCTTTAGCGTTGACATTAATAGGCGCAAGATCACGAGATTCAAATAAAAAAGGCAGTTCAATATCAGCCATACCAACCCAGTCTAATTTACCTGTTTGTAAGGCGGGAGCCGTATCTGCTATATCGGGCATGTTGCTTTGCATGGAAAATCTCGTTATTGGCAATTGTAAAGCGCAATATTTTACACGAAATAAATAAAAAATACGTGGTAGATGAAAATTTTCTGTTTTCGTCGCGGAACATGAAAATAGTTAATGCAAAAGTGCTAAAATCCTAACACTAGTCGTTTTTTTATAGCTGTGTAGTCAGCTGATTTTTTATATACTTATATGTATAGCTAAGAGACAGATTTATATATGATCGATTCCTCTTTGAGTCCATGGGCTCGAATACTTTCTAGTTTAATTACTCGATTTGGTGAATTCAAAACCGCAACTATTTGTTATGTCTTACTATTAGTACTGGCATTAATATTATCGTGTATGTTTTATTATGTTGCAGTAGGCGAGGTGATGCTTGTCGATGTGCTTGCCGTGATATTTTTTACTGCAGTAGTGTCGCCCATTATTATCAGTGTGTTGATCAATTCAATCCGCCAGTTAGATGCTTCCTATGCGTATTTAGATAGTGCCACTAAGCAAGAAAAATTATTAAATCAAACTTTAAAAGATAATATCAATCGCTTAAATGTAGAGATAGATGAACGTAAAATGGCATTTCATGCCAAGCACCGTGCAATCGAAGAACTCAGGCGAGAAATAGTTGAACGTAAAAAAACCCAGCAAGAGCTTGCTCAACAAGGCATGTTACTGCGCTCTATTGTTGATTCATCCCCTGATTTATTTTATTACCGTGATAACAATGGTGTTTTTGCCGGCTGTAATAAAATGTTTGAAGAGGTTATGGGGAAATCAAGTGACGAGTTAATAGGTAAAACTGCAGAGGAGATTTACCCAACGCAATTCTTACCGGAAGTATTACTAACTGATAACAAAGTCGAAAAAACGCACGCCGCTTTAACGCTTGATGTTGAATACCCTGTAGGCAATGAAAACCGTTGGTTTGAAATGCGCAAGCTCCCATTTATTAATGATGACGGTGATTACATTGGCTTATTAGCATTTGGGCGTGATATCACCAGCCGCAAAGAAGCAGCTCAAGCACTTGAAACCGCTTATAAAGACAAAGGGAAATTTATTGCCACCCTAAGTCATGAATTACGAACTCCACTCAATGGTATTGTGGGTTTAACCCGTATGTTACTAGACACCGACTTGGATAAGCAGCAACGTAGTTGGTGTAACACCGTATTTTCTAGTGCTGAAACATTAGGAAATATTTTTAATGATATTATAGATTTAGATAAGATAGATCGCGAACAACTCGATATTGTTACCGACTCAATAAACGTCTCTGATTTTATTAATGATGTGGTTAACTTTGCAGGATTGATCGCTGAGCAAAAAGACTTAGAGTTTGAAATTAAGCGCAAAGGTATGCTGGATATTTATGCGCAGCTAGATCCGACCCGATTACGCCAAGTGGTATGGAACTTAATAAATAATGCGGTTAAATTTACCCAAAAAGGTAAAGTTCAATTAGCGTGTGCTCGGGAAAATCGTGCGGATGGCGCGTGGTTAGTCATGAAAGTAACAGATACCGGGCAAGGTATTCCACAAGAGCAATTACATCGTATTTTTGATATGTATTATAAAGCGCCGGATTTAAATGGTACTAATGCGATAGGATCAGGTATTGGTTTAGCGGTCACCAAGGCTTTGGTTACAGCAATGAAAGGACAATTACATGTAAGCAGTACCGAAGGAGAGGGCAGCTGTTTTGTGGTTGAAATACCGCTGGCGCTTTGTATCGCTCCGGCTGAACAAAGTTATGTTGGCCGTAGTTTGAATATCTTGCTAGTTGAAGATGTGCCGCTTAATGCTGAAATCGCCACTAACTTACTTGAGCAACGTGGTCATGAAGTTATCTGGGCTGAAACCGGTGAAGATGCATTGTCGTTTGTTGAAACTGAGGATGATCTGGATTTAGTACTGCTAGATATGCAACTGCCAGATATTAATGGCGATGAAGTAGCAAGACAGATCCGTGCCGATAGCCATTTTGATAAGTTACCTATTGTCGCGCTTACGGCTAATGTGCGTAGCGCCGAAGAAGAGTTACAAGGGATCTCAATTCAAGGCGCATTAGCTAAACCTATCAATACCACGAAGCTTGATAAAATGCTGGCTGAACTATTTGATATTAAACATCTACAACAGTCTGATGAAACACGCCTGACGGTTAGCAAAGAAGCCAGTGAAAATATCAATGTAGAGTTACTTGATGTTGAAACCATTGAAGATTTTGTTAATTCGATGGGCATAGTAACATTTAAGCGCAGCAGCAGTTTATTTGAAAAGCTAAATCCACAGTATCAGCAAGAGTTAGCAACGTCATTAGCAGCTGGTGACCGTGAAGAGTATAAGTCTGTAGCACATAAGCTTAAAGGTGCTGCAGGTTCAGTTGGTTTAAATGATGTACAGTTACACGCTAAGACCATGGAACATGGTTCTATTGAAGAAAGTGATGAAGTATTAAAGACTTGGTTAGTAATATTGGCAGATAAAATAAATGAAGGGCAACATGCCCTTCATTTATTCTTACAGCAATTAGAACGTTAATGCTGTCATTACTTGGTAAAACAGATATTAACTATCAATTTTACCAATGAAACGATAACCTTCACCATGGATGGTGCTGATAAGCTCAGATGTGCTGTTATCACTTTCAAAATGCTTTCTGATACGACGGATCGTTACATCAACGGTACGGTCATTCGCACGTAACTCACGACCAGTCATATGCTTGATTAGTTGCTCACGACTGAAAATACGGCCCGGAGAGTCAAGCATTAGACGCAGTGCTCTGTATTCACCTTTAGGTAAACGTTTGGCATCACCATTTGGCGATGTTAAACAGCGACTATTTTCGTCAAGTTCCCAGCCATTGAATGTGATCACACCATTTGTTTCAAGGCTTGATTCTTCACCACCAAGGGCAGTACGAGAAAGCAAGTTACGAGCACGAATAGTTAATTCACGAGGATTGAACGGCTTAGTAATATAGTCGTCCGCGCCAATTTCTAGGCCTAAAATACGGTCTACATCATTATCACGACCGGTTAGGAAAATAAGTCCAACGTTACGCTTTTGACGTAATTCACGCGCTAGTATTAGCCCGTTTTTGCCTGGCAGGTTGATGTCCATAACTACAAGGTTCACATCATCATTATTTGTAAGCTTGTCATGCATGTCATCGCCATCAATGGCTTCAATAACTTTGTAACCTTCAGCTTCAAATAAACTAACGAGGTTTAGTCGAGTTACGTCTTCATCCTCTACAATCAGAATGACTGGCGTTTGCATTATTAATTAACCTTTTTCGGAATATTTTATTTACAATTAATTCGGTATTGTATTATAAAACCGAATACTAGTGATTATAGGAGTATATCCAATTGTTAACAAGTAAAATCAATTCGGATGAAATTTAGAAACAGCTAATAACCGAGATTGCACTTTAAAACTGCTGCGCAACAACTGCTGCTTATTGATATACAGTCGGATTTTATTCCCTTCTTGGACCAAAGAGACAACGCCTCCTTTTTCTAAAAAACTGATACTCTCACCAACTGTTAAGGTACTTAATGAAATGGTATCGATCCAAAGTGGAATTATATCATCTTCCATTGTTTCATCAATGTATGTGATATCACAAAAGCGAGAAAGTTCAGAAATTTGCTGTTTTTTATTAATTAATACGGTTTCAATCGGTATATCGTTAATTTTAAGATTCGAATTATCCTTTAATAGCTCACCAATCCCATGTTCAACGTCATAAAAACAAAAAGTCACAGCCTGTTTATTGTTAACTTTAGGGAACTCGACGAATTTTGCAATCTGAAATAGGAACGCCGATTTGACTTGTTCAGGGGATTTGGCCTGTAAAAAGGTAGGAAACAGCAGCATCAGAGCCAGTAATAAACCTGTTAATCTCATACTTTACTTGCCTCTGTTAATGGCAAGGTAATTATAAAGCGCGTACCTTCTATATTTTGATCATCAAAGTAAACACTGCCTCCTAATGCTTGTGTGACTAAATTGTAAACTAAATGCATACCTAAACCACTGCCACCTTCGCCGCGCTTAGTGGTAACAAAGGGATCAAAAATGCGTTTTTTAACGCTTTTATCAACTCCGATACCATTATCGTAATAGTTGATGATCAAGCTACTTTCGTTACGTTCCACTGTGACTTCTATTTCGTTATTTTTATTATCTTTAAAGCCGTGGATTATCGAGTTACTTAATAATTGCTGTAATACCTGTTGTAGGGGACCCGCTTTACTTTCGATCATCAATTGTTCAGAACAATGAATAACGATTTTAGGAGCCTTGATCTCTAGTTCAGTACGCATAGAAAGCATTACGTTAGTTATAAGATCATGCATATTGATCAGCGAATTAAGCTCACCATCTTGGTTTACTGCTACTTTTTTAAAGCTGGATACCAGTTCCGCAGCACGATTTAAATTTCGATAGATAAGGTCTAAGTTTTCTATGCCATTGTCGATAAAGCGCTTCAATTGGTTTGAGGTTAAGGTTTTTTGCTCAAACCCTAGACTTATTTCTGCCAGTTTATCGCGAAGCAGGGTAGAACCAGTGATCCCTAAACCAATCGGTGTATTTACTTCATGTGCAACACCTGCAACCATCTGCCCTAAAGAGGCCATTTTTTCACTTTCAACAATTTGGTTTTGGTATTGATGCATTCGCTCAAGGGTTGTTAGCAACTCTTGATTTGCCTCTCGGAGTGCGATTGTACGTTGATTTACTTTTTCTTCTAGGCTTTGGTTTAACTGTTTAATTTCTTGCTTATCATTCTTATGACGCTCTATTTGATTTTGTGTGCGAGTTAGCATGATATTTAAACTATTCGAAAGCATATTGACTTCGGTAATATTAGTTTTCGGAGCTCGGGCGCTATAATTATGATTTTTCGAAACATCTTGCAGCAACGTACTTAATTGGTCAATGGGGTCGGCAATACGCTTTTGAATTCGTTTTGCGACAAAATAAACCAGTATTAAAACGAATAGCGTTAAAAGGATATCAATAAGAATTTTTTGGTTAATATAGGCGTTAAGGCGCTCTAAGCCACCACGAATATACACATAACCCTTAATATCACCTTCGTAAGTAATTGGTTTGATTAGCTCTATGTAGTCTTCAGTGATTCTAGGTTCTTGAAGTTGCTCAATACTATCAACTCGAAGTGGCACTGGTGGGGTTTTTCGTGCATTGAAACTGGTAAAAAATACTGCTTTATTTGATATTTCGTCGATTGCATAAATATGTATGTTTTTAATGAGTGGAATTTTTTCGAAAGATTTAAGGCGTTGCTCTTCGGTTTTCCTATCATCAAACAGTACACTTACTTGTGCATTAAAAGCGATTATTTCAGCGAGAATATTGAGCTTGTTGACGATTAATTGCTTTTGCTCTTTGACATCTAGGTAGGTTGAAATAGAAATAGATAACGATAAACACAAGGCAGTAACAAGCATGACTGCGCTTATCAGTGCTTTGCGAATACTTGTTGGCGATGTTGATTTAGACATTATTGTAATGAAGGCCAAGTTATTTAATTTTTATCTAGTTGCTGTAAGTCTAGCAAAGACCTATCAAAGTGACTAAAAAATATAATAACTTTGTTGAAAAGCTGCCATTTATATTATTTGGCAGCGTTTGTGAGGTTATAGCAGCAATTAACTGCTATACACTGAAAACTTATTGGTTTTGTGTACTACTTGATAACTACCGAACTGAGCTTCTAGAATTGGCGGGTATTTCAAGAAGCAGTTTGCAACAATGGTTAACTTGCCTTGCTTAGTCAAGTGCTGTTTAGCACCACTTAAAAACTGTTCAGCAACAGTATAATCAGTGGCAATACCGGTATGAAATGGTGGATTTGAAATAATAAGCTCAAATTTTCCAGTTACATTTGCTAACCCATCACTCAGTAAAGCGCTACCGTTAACACCGTTAAGTGCCAATGTTTGCGTGGTTGCATAAGCTGCAAGAGCACTAACATCCGTACAGGTAAAATTCAAAGCTGGATTTTTTAAACCTAAGAAGGTCGCAATAAGACCCGCGCCACAGCCAAAATCCAGTACATTGCCAGATTTAATTACAGGTGCATTCTCTAACAGTATTTTAGTACCGCCATCAAGTTCACCGTGATTAAATACACCAGGTACGCTGATGGCATTAAAACTAACGCCAGCAACATCAACATTAAATTGCTTATGGTAACGAGTAATAACAAACTCAGCTAAGGTTTTTATCTCGGTGAATAAATACAAAGCACAATGGCGGGCACTATCGATTTTATTGCTGTATTCACAGTGGCTACTAAATTGCTTTTCAATCGATTTCACACCACTTTTATTTTCACCAACCACCAGTAACTCAGCGTCTGGGTTGATAACCGCGCGAATATTGTCCAACGTCATCAATGCTTCAGGTTTTGCTTTTGGGTAATAATAAATAACGAGGTCAAAGTGTTGACCGGCTATCTCATGGCTAACACAAACATCAATACTGTTGATATTTTTAGCAAACTCACCATTAGCATGGTTGTAACTAAAAGCGCTGATCTTGCTGTTTGGATTTAACTGGCGCAGTTGTGACAAAAAGCCATCTTGCACAAAATTAACTACTAAAATAGAGTCCGCCATTAGGTTTGCACTATTGCGTAGTAAAAGTGAACTTGGATTAGTTAATGCGCTCATAAATGGCTTTGCCTTAAAGTTGTTTTGATTAATTTAGCTAATACGCTCGAACATTAAATCCCAAACGCCATGACCTAAACGATGGCCGCGTTGCTCAAATTTCGTCAAGGGACGTAAATCAGGACGTGGTACATAATCGTTAGTCTCAGATTGGTTTTTAAAATGCTCCGCTGCTTGCATTACTTCAAGCATATGTTCAGCGTAGTTTTCCCAATCTGTTGCCATATGGAATACACCGCCAATTTTTAATTTGCTACGCAAGCTCTCTACAAATGCAGGTTGCACAATACGACGCTTATGGTGGCGTTTTTTATGCCATGGGTCAGGGAAGAATAGTTGCACCGTAGTAATGCTGCCCTCTGCAATACAATCAGCAAATACTTCAACAGCGTCATGCTCAAAAATACGTAAGTTTGTAATGCCTGCTTCATCAGCATCCATTAAACATGCGCCAACACCTGGGCGGTGTACTTCAATACCAATAAAGTTAAGGTGTGGTGCGCTCTTGGCCATTTCGACCAATGATTTACCCATGCCAAAACCAATTTCTAAAACAACGTCGTTGTCATTACCAAATACTTGGGCTAGATCAAGCATGCCTTGTTGATGTTCAAGCCCCATGGTTGGCCAGCATTTTTCAATTGCCGCAGCTTGTCCTTTGGTTAAACGACCTTCGCGCTTAACAAAACTGCGAATGGTACGAATATATTTACCTTCTTGCATCGCTTGCTCAAGGTTATCGTTACTTGAATCACTCATATATTTTGGCCTGATGAAAACAACATGTCTTAAAATGGTGGCGTATTATCCCTGACCACGGCGTTGATCACAAGGCCTTATCTTTTGTGTATGTTTATAACTTGATATTTTAACTCACTGCAATAGACTGAGCGCCATTAAGAGTCGGGTTTAAAAAGTAATTATTTTGAAGTTAAACAACAGTGAAGCAAGCTGGTTTTCTCAGCAAGTAGTCGATTGGTATGAATTACATGGGCGTAAAACCTTACCTTGGCAATTAAATAAAACACCTTACAAGGTGTGGGTGTCTGAGGTGATGTTGCAACAAACTCAGGTAGTCACAGTTATTCCTTACTTTGAAAAGTTTATGCAAAGTTTTCCAGATATTATCGCTTTAGCAAATGCAGATGAAGATCACGTGCTGCATAACTGGACCGGATTGGGCTATTATGCTCGAGCTCGCAATTTACATAAAACCGCAAAGATAATTCGAGATCAATACAAAGGTGAGTTTCCAACAACGTTAGACGAGGTTGTCGCTTTGCCAGGAATTGGGCGATCGACTGCAGGAGCTGTTTTATCGCTTTCTCTTGGCCAACATCATCCTATATTAGATGGTAATGTAAAACGTGTGCTTGCCAGATTTTTTATGATTGAAGGTTGGTACGGAGTCAAAAAAGTTGAAAACCAATTATGGCAACTATCAGAGCAGTTAACTCCAGCAAAACAAGTGACTGAGTTTAACCAAGCAATGATGGATTTAGGAGCAAGCCTTTGCTCACGTAGCAAGTTTGACTGCCAACCTTGCCCGTTGCGTTCGCGTTGTGGAGCGTATAAGACTGAGCAGGTAAAACAGTTCCCTCATTCAAAACCTAAAAAAGCAGTGCCAAAGAAAGTGTGCCATCAATTAATTATTCAATGTAATGATCAAGTATTGATGGAAAAAAGGCCTAACTCAGGAATATGGGGCGGTTTATTTAGTTTTTTTGAATTTGAGCAAAAATCTCAGTTAGATACTTTTTTAGCGCAGCAAGGGCTTGCTGTTACAACTGTGCCAATTGAGCCTTTTACGCATATATTTTCGCACTTTGAATTAACTATTAATCCGCATGTAGTCACTTTGCATAAAGTGCCTGATGTGGTGAATGAGCGACAACTAGTTTGGTACCCGTTGGACCAGTCAATAGAGGTTGGTTTAGCCGCCCCAACTAAAAAGCTAGTTAAACAAATTGCTACAATAGTTTACACTAACTGATATCGTTTCTAAGAGCACAAGAGAGCAATCATGGCACGCACTGTATTTTGTCAAAAGTTACAAAAAGAAGCCGAAGGGCTTGGTTTCCAACTTTACCCTGGTGAGTTGGGTGAAAGGATTTTTAATAATATTTCTAAAGAAGCATTTGCACAGTGGCAGCACAAGCAAACAATGCTGATCAATGAAAAGCATTTAAATATGATGGATCCAGAGCATCGTACTTTTCTAGAAGAGCAAATGGTTGGCTTTTTGTTCGAAGATAAAGATGTAGAAATCGAAGGCTACCGTCCGCCAGAAAAATAATTTTCACATGCGAATAAAAAGGGCAATAAGCCCTTTTTTACTGCTTGAATTAAATCAGATCATCTTGCTCTTGGGCATTACTAACTTGCTCTTTTAAAAACTGCGCAACACGGGAGTACTCAATCTCTAAGTTGTCACGCAGTTCAATTAGTTGATCACTGGTTAAGTCTTGTTCTTTACAGTTATCTTCAAAGTCAGCAGCTAGCTCAGCTACTTTTTCTGCGCCAATTGTTTTTGATATAGATTTAAGTTGGTGGCAAGCTGCAATTATTATTTCTTTATCACTGGTCATTACCCCTGTGTTAATGTCTTTAGCTAACGTATGGCTTTGCTCTAAGTACATTTTAAAGAATCGTAACTGCTTTGCTTCATCATTGTTTATGTATTTAGCGAGCATTTCAAAGTTAATTGGTGCTGACGGCTTATTAGGAGAAGCCGTAATCGGTCCTTGCTTGCTTTCACTCCAACTATTAAGAGTTGCCTCTAGCGTATTTAATTCAACTGGTTTAGTAATGAAATCGTTAATACCAGCATTTAAACAGCGTTCTTTTTCACCCTTTAAGGCATTTGCTGTTATTGCAATAACATAAGGCTGAGCGTTGATGTCTTCAAGTTGTGCAGCTTCGTCGCGAATTTTTTCAACCATGTCGTAACCTGACATTTTAGGCATATGTAAATCAGTTAAAATTAACGGGTAACGGCCGCTTTGCCACATTTTTAAACCTTGCTCGCCGTTATCAGCAACTTCAACGCCAAACCCAAGTAAATGTAGTTGATCGGTAAGTACTTGTTGATTCAAAACATTGTCTTCAACAAGTAGCACGAGTTTGTTTTCTTCACGTGCTTGTTCAATATTTAAATAATTATTAAGGGTTTTAACAGGTTTAACTTGTTTTGGTGTATGCAGCCCCGCAGCAACCAATAACGACATCATAAAGTTTGACTTACACAATGGTGACGCATTGAGATAGAAGATGTTTTTATGATTTATTGCGGCTTCATCTAATTTACTAAGTACGATCACCTGTTGGTTATTATCTTCAAGGGTGTACAGTAAACGGCGTAATAAGTAATTAATGCTATCCATTGAATCGATCCCATCAAGCACCCAGATAACGCCAGGGTTATCTTGAGATTGTTCAATTTCTTGCACCGTTTGCGCCGTAATTGTGTTTGCCCCCATAAATGATAAATAACGAGAAAGCGTTTGTTTTCTGCTTTGATGCTCAGTGATGAGTATTACAGAATGATCTTTCAACGCACCTTTATGGGCATACTTTATGGTGTTTTCAGTACTAAATGGCAATTCCACCACAAAGTCACTACCAATACCTATATCGCTGGTAACACTAATGGACCCTAACATTAACTCGGTTAAACTTTTACAAATAGATAAACCTAGGCCTGTGCCACCGTACTCACGGGTAATTGATCCTTCAGCTTGAATAAATGGATTGAATATTTCACGCAGTTGAGCTTGGCTCATACCTTTACCATTGTCGCTGACGCTAAAACGCAGAGTAAAATGGTCTGCAGTATTTTGTGCCACTTCTACAGCAATGCGTACCTGACCTAGACGATTTTCATCGGTGCTAGTAAATTTAATTGCATTACTACATAAGTTATAAAGTACTTGGCGAACGCGAACAGTATCACCAATTAAATTAACTGGTATATCAGGTGCTATAGCTAGCTCTAAATCAAGCTGACGTTTTTTTGCAACCGATGATAATACTCTGGCAACTTCCTCAATAGTATCCGAGACCGAAAAAGGAGTTGGGTCGATATTTAGTTTACCCGCTTCAATCTTTGAAAAATCTAAAATATCATCCAGAATCCCCAATAGTGAAAAGGCTGATTCACGAATAATTGTACTTAGGCGATGCTGAGCGCCATTGAGATCTGTTTGTCTCAGTAAATCAATGGTGCCAATAACGCCATTCATTGGGGTGCGTATTTCATGGCTCATAGTTGCTAAAAACGTGGTTTTGGCTTCGCTAGCTTGCTCAGCTCTATGGCTCGCTTTTTCAAGCGCTAAAGTGCGGTTTTGCACTTCAGTTTCCAGACTGCTTTGCAGTTTTTGCAAATCTTTTTGGGCTACGTCATTACTATTGATAGCATCTTGTACTTGCTGTAATAGTTGATTGATATTTTTAGCTACAACGCCAAGGCCGATATCTAATTGTTCGTCGATATGTGTATTGTAACTGCCAGATTTAGTGATGCTCTCTAATTCATGTGCAAGAGTGTCACTACTTTTGCGGATCCGCGTATTAAGATAAACGTTAAAAAACAGCGCTAGTAAAAATAAACTTACTCCAGCAACTCCTGCAATAGCCAATGCAAGCACGATGGAATAATTTGGCAGTAGAGGGGGGGCAGTGATTTTTTGTTTAATGATTAATTCACCAACGGGTTGATCATTTAAATTTAATTGATGATGGATAATACCTTGCTCAGCTAAATGTTGATCAAGTTTTAGCGGTGCAATTGCTGGTTTATTACTGGCAAAAACCAATTGTGTTTGAGCCGTAGGTGTATATCTATATAAGTAGTAATCAAATTGATTATTTAGCGAAGCGCTTAAATTTAGTAGTTGAGTGGCATTATCTTGTCCTGTTCGAGTCAATGCATTAACCAAAGGTGTGTCTAATTGCTCAGCTAACGTTATTAAGCTTAGTGAACTTGGTGGTGCTTTTGAGTCTTCAGTGTTACTAGGGTAAAAAGAATAAGCAACCACAGCGAGTGCTGTTACGGCTAAGTTTATTAGTATAAAAAGAGGTAACAGCCCTTTTACAGGAGAAGAAAATTTACTCTGCATTTATTATCCAACTTAATCTATTATCAACCGCAATCTAAACAGTCGCTTGTGTACTGGAAATCAATCCTACCATTTACCAGAAATAATTCACTACGTTTTTAGTGCTGTTGTTTACAAGGAGCCTAAATTAATAGACAGTTACGTTAAACTACAAACAGCTGTTGTAATAAACAGCGTTTTTTACGTTTATTAAACAGTTTGTTGAAAAACCGTGCAAACAGTTATAAAGAATAAAAAAAAAGTTGACTTGAAAGGGCAAAACCAGTTTAATACGCCGCACACGCAGATAGCTCAGTCAGTAGAGCTAAGCGGAAAGTGTATAAAAACACTTTATAATTTTTTATTAAAACTGAAATTGCCCAAATAGCTCAGTCAGTAGAGCTAAGTGGGAATTGTATTGAAAATCCTTTGTGATTTTTTATTAAAACTGAAATCGCCCAGATAGCTAAGTCAGTAGAGCTAAGTGGGAATTGCATTGAAAATCCTTTGTGATTTTTTATTAATACTGAAATTGCCCAGATAGCTCAGTCGGTAGAGCAGAGGATTGAAAATCCTCGTGTCGGTGGTTCGATTCCGCCTCTGGGCACCATTATTTAAGTAGTGGTGTTTAAATCAAATGATTAAAACATTATTACGCGTGCCTTAGCACACAGTTTAGTGTGCCGACTTAGCTCAGCTGGTAGAGCAACTGACTTGTAATCAGTAGGTCAACCGTTCGACTCGGTTAGTCGGCACCATTTATTTAGATTAAGTGTTTAATTTAACAACTAATCTGCACAGTTAATGTGCCTCGATAGCTCAGTTGGTAGAGCAGAGGATTGAAAATCCTCGTGTCCCTGGTTCGATTCCGGGTCGAGGCACCATTTATTAAAAGTTATCAATCTTTAAAATTGAAACGTGCCTTAGCACACAGTTTAGTGTGCCGACTTAGCTCAGCTGGTAGAGCAACTGACTTGTAATCAGTAGGTCAACCGTTCGACTCGGTTAGTCGGCACCATTTATTTAGATAATTTGAAAGAGCAACTGACTTGTAATCAGTAATTCGTTCAGGTTATCAGTTCGACTCGGTTAGTCGGCACCATTTATTTAGATTAAGTGTTTAATTTAACAATTAATCTGCACAGTTTATGTGCCTCGATAGCTCAGTTGGTAGAGCAGAGGATTGAAAATCCTCGTGTCCCTGGTTCGATTCCGGGTCGAGGCACCATTTATATCAAAGCCCTGCATTTGCAGGGCTTTTTTGTATCTGAAATAAACTAAGCTAGCAGTTTACGAAGAAAAACAGCGTCAATTCTGACTCTTGTACAATACCATTCTTTAATTTGTAATCTTTAATCTCAAAAACTCGCGCCTTTTATAAATAACGTGCAAACTAGCGATCTTATAATTTATACCAATCGACTTAAATATTTAACTATTCTAGCGAGCTAAACAAAGCGCTAACTGTGTTATAAATTTTTCATGCAGAACAACTAGATGTCAAAATTTATGCCTTGTTATCAAATGGTCAGTAACTTAAAACGATTGGTATTAAGGCAAGCTTGACTTTCTAAACGTAAACACCGGCTTGCATTTCCCACTAGTAAATATAAATTGGCAAACTCAACCCTCAAAAACGACTCTTTATTGTGATATTTGTAATGTTATGTAAAGTCAGTTGAGCTATCTGTGAACTGGTGCTTGAATTACACTCATAAATATAAGTAATTCAGGTTTTTATATGATTTGGCAACTTAAGCCGAGTTTAGTGGTAGTCAGTGCCTTGCTGCTCAGTGCATGCAGCAATCAGCTAAATCCAACTGAACGAGTGCAACATACAGCAAATGCTCCTGAGCAATGGCAACAAGCAAAGGCGTCAGCATTTAAGGTTGAAGATAATTGGCTTCAACAATTAGAAAACCCACAGGTATTTGCATTGGTTGACCAAGCATTAGCAAGTAACCAAGAGATTTTACAATCTGGGTATGATGTTGCAATTAAACAGCAGCAATTAATTGCGTCGGGCGCGGCTCTTTGGCCGAGTTTAGATTTATCTGCGCGAACTAATCGCAGTAAAAACAATCGTCCAGTTAGTTATAGCAATGTCAGTTCAGCAAATTTAACACTTAATTATGAAGTTGATTTATGGGGCAAGCTTTCTGATGCGCAGCGCCAGGCAAACCTTGATTTTCTAGCGCAGCAGGCAAATTTTCAACAAGCAAAACAACGCTTAGTAGGTGATGTGGTCAGTGGTTGGTTTAATGTAATAACGGCGCAAAAATTATTGGCGCTGTACCAGCAACGAGAAAAAAACGCAGAGCAGAACCTAGCAATTATTGAGTCGGGTTATCGTCAAGGTATAAATGATGCCTTAGATGTTTATTTAACGCGTAATGAGTTAAACAATGAGCGTTCACGTATTGCTGGTCAAAAAGCCACTCTCAGTCAAGCAATTCGCGCTTTAGAGCGTTTAACTGGCGACTACCCGCGCGGTGCTTTAAGTGTTGAGGCTGACTTACCTCTATTAAATAAATCTATCCCTTTAGGTTTACCGTCAGAGCTTATCACACGTAAACCAAGTTTAATGGCGAGCTGGTATCAATTATTAAGTACTGATGCTAATTTAGCTTATGCTCACAAGCAGCGTTTTCCAAGTTTAAATCTGAGCGCTACGTTAGGTGACAGTGCTGATCGTGTCAGTGATTTATTTTCACCATCAAACTTAGCATGGTCATTAGTGGGTAGTATTTCTTCGCCACTTTTTGATGCTGGTAGGCTAAGTGCTGATGAAGAAGCTGCCCGTTTAGCTGTGTTACGTCAGGAGCAAGTATATTTAGCCAGTCTATATGATGCATTTAATGAGGTGGAAACAGCTATTTCGCAAGAGCAATCTTTGCAAATTCGCTACTTAGCTACACTTAAGGCACAAGAAAATGCCATTGCAGCAGAGCAACTTTCTTTTGAGCAATATCAAAGTGGCTTAGTAACTTACACTACGGTACTCGATGCGCAAGATAGGTCCTTTGACGCACAAAGCTCTGTCATTGAAATTAAGAACCAATTAATTATTAACCGAATTAATCTCCATATTGCCCTTGGTGGCGATTTTTCACAGCCAACCAACGAGTCAACTGAGCAATAATTATGAATATTAAACAAACCAAAATTATTATCCCTGCGGCTATAATCGCAGCTACTGCCTTGTTAGTAATGTTTATTAGCTCAAACCCACCAGAAGCAAAGCGTTTTGGCTCACCACCTAAAGCGCAAATAAGTGTGGCGGTGCAAACTTTACAGCTACAGCCGTATCAAGTGATGGTTGACAGTTTTGGTACTGTAAAGCCGCGCACTCAAAGTATCTTGGTCGCTCAAGCTTCAGGACAGATCATCGCCAGCAGTGAGCAATTTAGAGAGGGGGGCTTTTTTGAAAAAGGCGATGTACTCTTACAGCTTGATGACAGAGATCACCGCGCTGAAGTGAAAGAAGCGCAAGCTAATTTACTCACTGCGCAGCAAGGCTTTCAAGAAGAACAAGCACGTAGTCGTCAGGCTATTATCGATTGGCAGCGTTTAGGTAATGGTGAGCAGGCAAGTAATTTAGTACTGCGAGAACCGCAACTAGCCGCAGCTCAAGCGCAAGTACTTTCAGCACAAGCAAAACTTGAAAAAGCGAATTTAAACTTAGAGCGCACAAAGATAACAGCCCCTTATGCAGGGCGAGTATTAAGTCGCAGTGTGGATCTTGGTCAAGTGGTGAGTAACAATACACAATTGGCAACTATTTACGCCATAGATAGTGTTGAAATACGGTTGCCAATTAAAAACAAAGACTTACCTTTTATTGATTTGCCAGAGCAATTTCGAGATGGTATGAAAAATGCCAATGGCTCAACTGTCGAATTTAGCTCTGACCTAGTTGGTATGCAAAAGTGGCAAGGACAAGTTGCCAGAACTGAAGGGGCCATCGATGAAAATGCTCAGCAGCTTTATGTTGTTGCCCAAATCAATGATCCTTACAAAGCAACTGCTCAAAACCAATACCCGATTAAGATTGGTCAATATATTAAAGCGCAGATCAGTGGCAAATTAGTCGCTGATGTCTTGGTTATTCCAAACAGTGCTATTTACCAAGGTACTTATGTATATATTGTTGATCAAGGTGTATTACAGCGTAAAAATATCCGCTTAGCGTGGCAAAATGCCACGCAAGCAATTATTGCCGATGGTTTGAACATGGGTGATAAGTTAGTGCTTACACCACTTGGTCAAGTTAGTTCAGGTACTGCTGTTAAAGTTATTGGTGAAGCTGATAAAGAGGGCAGTCAGCCTACTGGCAAAAGACCGTCACGTGAACAGTTAGCAGCGATGGCTAAAAAACAAGGGATCACTGTTGAAGAGCTGATGCAAAAGCGTAAAGCTGCTCGCTCGCAAGGAGATAAGCCATGATAGCTTGGTTTACTAAAAACCATGTTGCAGCTAATTTATTGCTGATCAGCATTGTTTTTGCGGGTTTATTTAGCCTTACCACGCAAATTCCTTTAGAAGTTTTCCCGTCTTTTGAAACCGATCGTATTAGCGTCAGTGTTTCCTTGCGAGGCTCAACTCCTGAAGATGTAGAGCAAGGGGTGACCATTCGCATTGAAGAGGCAGTACAAGATTTAGAAGGCATCAAACAAATATCGAGTCGCTCATCTGAGGGGTCAGCGTCAGTGAGTATTGAGGTCGACAGCGGTTACGATCCTCGAGAGTTATTGGCCGATATAAAAAGCCGAGTCGATGCAATTAATACCTTCCCAGCAGATGCTGAAAAGCCAGTTGTTGCCTTAGCTGAGCGTAAACGTGAGGTTATTGCGGTTACCGTTGCCAGTGACTACGGTGAAAAAGAAACCCGTGAATATGCAGAGCAAGTGCGCGACCAATTACTGCGCTTACCCAGTGTTACTCAAGTTGAACTCAGTGGTGTGCGTGATTACGAATTAGCAATTGAAGTAAGCCAAGATACATTGCGTCAATACAGTTTGAGCTTAAGTGATATTTCACGGGCGATATCAAACTCAAGTACTGATATTTCAGCGGGGAATTTAAAAACCCAAGGGGGAGATGTACTTATTCGCTCTAAAGGGCAAGCATATCGCAAAGACGAGTTTGCTCGCATTGCAGTTAAAAATCAAAGAGATGGTACTATTATTCGTCTAGGTGATATTGCTACTATCCGCGATGACTTTGAAGAAACCCCAGTGCGGACTCGGTTTAATGGTAAGCAAGCGGCCTTTATCGATGTATATCGTATTGGTCCACAAAGTGCCATAACAGTAGCCGATGAAGTAAAAGAATATATTGAAGGCCAGCAAAGTAAATTACCACAAGGGTTTGATTTAAGTTACTGGGATGATGATTCAGAGCTGGTTAAAAGTCGTATTGCCACACTCACCACCAATGCTTTACAAGGTGGTATTTTGGTACTGGCGTTATTGACGCTATTTTTACGTCCCGCCATCGCTTTTTGGGTATTTATTGGTATTCCAGTATCATTTATGGGCGCATTTTTAGCCATGCCATTGTTTGGGGTAACGCTAAATATTATGAGCTTGTTTGGCTTCATCTTAGTGCTAGGGATTGTGGTTGATGATGCAATCGTTACCGGTGAGAACGTTTATACCCATTTAAAAACCGCTGAATCTGGCGAGCAGGCAGCTATTCGTGGCACCCAAGAAGTTGCTACCCCTGTGACTTTTGGTGTTTTAACCACGGTTGCGGCATTTTTACCGTTAGCATTTATAGAAGGTAGTCGTGGCGCTCTGTTTGCACAGATCCCTGTAGTTGTGATCCCGGTATTATTATTCTCACTGATTGAATCTAAATTTGTATTACCTGCGCACCTAAAATATATAAAGTTACGCCATCAAAAAGGCGAACCATCTAAGTTTGATAAATTTCAACAGCGTTTTGCTGATGGTTTTGAGCATGCAATTTTAAAGTATTATCAACCGTTATTAAACTTGGCCTTACGCCATAAGCTAGCCACGGTAAGCTTGTTTGTGGGGATCTTTTTAATTATTTTAACTATGGTTACTAGTGGGTGGACTAAGTTTATTTTCTTCCCTCGTATTCCGAGCGAAACGGTGCGTGTTAGCTTAACATTACCGACAGGTACTCCATTTGAAGTGACTAATAAATACGTGATTGATATGTCGGATAAAGCACGTCAATTACAAGATAAGTACCGTGATGAAAATACAGGCGAAAGTGTTATTTTAAACATTTTAGCCACCACGGGTGGTCGTGGTGGTGCATCAAACTCAGGGAGTGTACGCTTTGAAATCACCCCTGCTGAAAAACGTGACTCTAATATAGGCTCGCGGGAGCTTGCAAGTGAATGGCGCGATTTAATAGGTGTGATCCCTGGCGCTGAAAGCTTAACTTTTAGGGCTGAAATCGGTCGCAGTTCAGATCCAATTGATGTCCAGCTTACAGCAACCTCGCTATCAACCTTGCAAGAAGTGGCTGAGCAGGTCAAAGCGCGTTTGGCGACTTACCCAACAGTATTTGATATTGCTGATAGCATGTCTGATGGTAAAGAAGAGCTGCAAATTGAGCTAACAGAGCAAGGCTTAGCACTGGGTTTAAATCGGGTTGATGTATCACAGCAAGTACGTAACTCGTTTTTTGGTGCTCAAGCACAGCGTATTCAACGTGGTCGTGATGACGTCAGAGTTATGGTGCGTTTACCTCTTGATGAACGTCGCTCGGTGGCTGACTTAAAAGATATCCTTATTAACACCCCAACCGGTGGCACAGTACCGTTATCACATGTAGCTAAACTAGTGCCTGGGCAAAGTCCTTCAACGATTAATCGTATCGACCGCTATCGGACTCTGAATGTTACGGCAGATATCGAAAAAGAAAACACCAATATGACAGTGCTGCAAGCCGATTTAAAAATTTACCTTGATGAGTTGGTGCAGCAATATCCTGGCGTTAGTCACTCTCTTGAAGGTGAGGCGAAAGAACAACGTGAATCGTTCGGCTCGCTTGCTTGGGCGTTGGTATTTGTATTTTTCATTATCTATGCGTTATTAGCTATTCCGTTTAAATCTTACTTACAGCCGCTGATCGTCATGAGTGTGATCCCGTTTGGTATGATAGGCGCCGTGGTAGGACACTGGATTATGGGAATGGAATTAACCATTATGAGCCTACTTGGGATGTTGGCTCTGATCGGTGTAGTGGTTAATGACTCGCTAGTATTAGTTGATTTTATAAATAAAAAACGCAGTGAAGGCGGCGAATTACTGGAAGCGGTAAAACTGGCTGGCGCGTCACGTTTTCGCCCTGTAATGTTAACCAGTTTAACCACCTTTATAGGCTTAATGCCGTTGTTGTTTGAAAAAGCCACTCAAGCGCAATTTTTAATCCCAATGGCTGTAAGTTTAGGCTTTGGGATTATTTTTGCGACCTTTATTACCTTGTTGCTAGTACCAGTTAATTACTTGCTGATGGAGCGAGCACAAAGCTGGTTTAAGTAAATAATAAATACCCGCAGCTTTTTGAGCTGTGGGTATTGTTACGAAAATTTCTCAAACTATTTTTTCAAGCTGAGGTAAACTAAACACAAAGTAGTTAAATTCAAAGGCTTCAACATGATTGAATACCCGATTGATCAACTCCCACAGCTTATTGATGAGCTTTTACAATGTGATACCACAGAGCGTAAAAATAAGCTGTTAGCTGACGCCAAAGAAATACTTTCGACAGAACATTTATCGTTATTATTTGAAGCCTTACCAAAAGATCAGCGTATAGATATTTGGCAGTTATTAGATGAAGACACTCAGCATGAAATATTCATTAATTTAGGCGCCGATAGCTGTCGTTGGTTATTACAAACACTCGATGAAGATGACGGTTTTAAATTACTTGATGAAGTAAGCGTTGCTGAGTTACTTGAACTTGAAGAAGTGATCCCTGAGCGCTTTGTTGAATACGCTCGCCGTCAACTTGATGAAGTACAAACCAAGCAATATGAATTAGCGCAGCAGTATCTGCCAGAGCAACTTGGTCACTGGCTTGATTTTGATTCACTTAAGGTTTCAGACAAACTAACGGTCGGTGGCGCACGAAAAATCCTGCAAAAAGGCTTACCGCAATATACCGAGGTTATTTATTTAGTGAGCCGCAAAGGCACGCTAATTGGTGAGGTATCGGTTAACACGTTATTTAAAGCTAAGGACTCAGACACCTTATTAAGTTTTGCTGATCACGATATAACTTCACTGCATGCCGACGATGATTTATACGAAGCAGCTGAAGTGGTGATCCACAGTGAAAAAATGGCAATGCCCGTTGTCAATGTCGATAATAAGTTACTGGGGCGATTAAAAGTTACCTCAGCTTACGAATTACGCCAAGAGGTCACCGATGAAGCAGCGGCAAAAGCGGGTGGTTTACGTGAAGACGAAGATCTATTTGCCAGCGTACGAAAAAGTGCGAAGAACCGTGGTATTTGGTTAGGCATTAATTTAGCAACCGCATTTTTAGCATCCTGGTTTATTGGCTTATTTGGCGCAACCATTGAGCAAGTGGTTGCATTGGCAGTATTAATGCCGGTAGTTGCGTCAATGGGCGGTATAGCAGGGAGCCAAACGTTAACCGTAATCGTGCGCGGTTTAGCGCTTGGTCAGGTGACTGACTCAAACCGTAAGGCGCTACTTAAAAAAGAGCTTAGGGTAGGTGCCGTAAATGGCTGTGTGTGGGCTATGGTAATTGGTGTGCTCACCTATTTTTGGTTTAGTGATGTAATGCTCAGTATTACCATTACAGTGGCTATTTTGCTTAATTTAATTGCAGCCTCTTTGTCTGGCGTGGTGATCCCTTCTATTTTAGATAAAATGAAAATCGATCCCGCACTGTCAGGTTCAGTAATCTTGACAACAGTGACCGATATCGTTGGCTTTGTCACTTTCTTAGGGTTAGGTAGTTTATTACTACTTTAGTATTTTAGTTTAGGAAGTATGATAGCTTTTACAGGTATTTTATTAATTTCAGTTTTATTTCTGTTGTATGAACTTTTAGTGAAGAACTGGTTGGCGCGTATCATCTGGTTCTTTTTTATCATAAAGTACAGCTCTCGCAATAGCGAGTTACATAATTAAAAAGGAAATACTCAATGTCAAAGAAACCAGCTAAAGCAATCAGTAAAGAAGTAAAATCGATTAAAAAAGAAATCAGCGCTCGTAAAGATAAAGTCGCAAAACAAAAATCCAAAATAGGTAAGCTTAAAAAAGCGCTGAAAAAAGCAGCTTAATTTAGCATACGAAAATATTGCTGTGTGATCAGTTATTCTGCACTATCAGTAAAGGTTATAATTATACTTTTCAAATGCTTAGGCAATTATAAAATACTTTTGTAATTGCCAAGCCAGTTTTTTACCTCCACTCCTAGCACGCCATGATCTGCTAGCGCACAATATTTGTTAATAATTTTATGCAAATATGTTTTAATCTATGTATATACTTTACAGCATTAAGCGTTTGCTTAAACTTTATGATAAAAAATCACTTAATAATCGCTATTTTTATCTGTATTTTTTCTACGCTAACTAATGCGTCTGAACACTTTAGTGATCACGAACAATTCTGCTTACAACAGCCAGAGAAAGACTGCTTAGTTTATATTAATGAACGTATAGAGCAATCAGAGCTACATTCAACTCGGTGGTATAAAGCCAAGTCTTACTTATTTGATTATTACTACGATAAAAATGATTATGAAACCTTAAAAATCATTGTTGAACCATTCGCAGAACGAGATGATTTACCTGAAGTATTTAAAGTCCAAGCTTATTTTTACTATGCCAAAGCTTTGCATTTTTATCACGATGATGAGCGTGCAAAAATCTATGCAAATAAGGCATTTACAGATATAAAGTTGATGTACGATGCGTTTGCAGATCCAATGCGAATGCTCGAGTTAGCTAATTTGCAGTATGTTTTTGGTAATAAGGAATCCGCTTTTCAGATGCTGCTCAAAACCGAACGAAAGTTTGGCAAGAGTAAAGATCCAATTTTTAATTTTGAGTTACAGTCTAATAAAGCAAATATTTATCACGCTTATGGCGATTTAGAAAATGCCAGAGAGAGCAGAAAAAAAGCGCTTGATTGGATACTACCAACCCAGCATCAAGGCAAAATTATTGTGGCACAGGGGAATTTAGCGCGCACATATCAATTGCTCGGACAGTATGACCTTGCTATTAAGTACTATGTAGATTCGTTGAGTTATATGGTAGAAGGTAGTGATGATATTGCAAAAGCTGCGCATACATTAAGGTTGGCAGAAATATGCTGGCAAGCAAAAGATAATCAGCAGGCTACTAAGTGGTTTAAAACAGTTAAAGAGAGTGATTTAAATCGTAACCATAAAATAGTCTATAAGCAATTAGCTACAGCCTTAACTTTGTAGCGATTGTAACTATACATCCCCGATAAGACGGCCCATATTTATATGGGCCGTAGTTACTTGTTTAATTAAAAGTTAAACGTTACATTCGCATAAACAAAGCGGCCATCTAAACTATATGGCGTGAACCCGCTGTAAGTGAAAATTTGGTTGAAATCACTATAACCAATATTACTTACCGTATCTTGCGGGTACTGATCAAATAGATTGTTAGCACCTAAAGCAAGTTTCCATTGCTCGGTTGGGCGATACGCCACTTCAATATCAGTGAGCCATTTCGCCTTAAGAAGCTCATCGCCCTCAGCACTACTTGAGGTATCAACTACTTCACCATAGCGAGTTGCACGAAGCGTGGCCTGTATATTTTCATAATCCCATGTTGCAGACAGGTTCCATTTATCTGCTGGTGTGCCTTTTTCGAATCGAGAAATTTCACGTCGTGCAAAGTATTGATATCCATCACCTAACGCTTCGAGTTCTGGTGGATTGTCTTTCACATGAGTAACTTCTGTATCGTTAAAGTTTACAGCGGCACTTAAGCGTAAGTCACCATAATCAGCTAAACCGAGTAAATAGGTGGCAACAATATCAACCCCTTGAGTACGCGAATCGATAGCGTTGGTAAAGTAGCGCACACTTTGGGTATTAAGCTCAGCGGCTTGTTGTAAAATAGCTTCAACAGCAGGGCCTTCTAAGTTTTCAGAAAGCACAATGCGATCATCAATATCGATACGATAAGCATCAAGCGTGAAGCTAAAATTACCTTCTGTGAAGATAAAACCAGCGGTCATATTGACAGACTCTTCAGCGTCTAAATCTTTTGCGCCAAGCGCTTTGGCAGCAGCCTCACTACTTGGAAATAATCCGACTTCTCTAGGTACGCCATTTTCAAATACAGTGCTGACTGATTTATAAGATGTTTGTGCAAGAGACGGTGCTCTAAAACCACTACTGATAGCACCACGTAACGATAATGAAGGAGTAATGCTATAGCGGCTGGCAAGTTTCGCTGTAAAAGTACTGCCAAAATCACTATAGTCTTCAAATCGACCTGCTAGCACAGCATTCCAATTTTCAGTGAGGTAGGTATCAAATTCAGCAAATAGGGCAATGTTATGGCGGCTTTTATCAGTTGCACTATCGGGTGAAAAACCTGATAAAACTTGTGCACCACCGGCGGCAACAGGTACGCCTTGTGCATCAAGTACCGTTAAATACGAAGCTTGTTCACCGGCTTTGATTTGGTAGTTTTCATGGCGATATTCAGTACCAATGGTAACAAACACGTCATCAGGCAAGCCTAAGTCAAAGCTATTGCTGGCATCCATGTTAACAAGGAATTGTTCATACACTAATGCGCCATTATCAAACTCTGTCGGACTGTTAGCACCCATAGAGGTATTGATACTATTGCTAACACCTAATGCAAAATCATTGCGACCATAATTAGTGCTGATATCCCATGTCCAATCATTACTAACCCCATTTAAACCGATAGCAAACGAATAGTCGTCAACATCAGTGTCAATGTTTGGTAAAAACCCATCAGGATAAACGCTTGGCACATTACGGTTGTCTTTGGCACGGCGATAGAAACCGCCTGAGTTACCTTTACGATTTGAATAGCTGGCAAAAGAGTAAAGTGATAAGTCATCACTAAAGTCGTAGCCAAGATTATAAAATAGCGCGATATCTTCAACATCGGCTTTACCAAAGCGGTGGTTATAACGGTCAAACGTCAGCTCTTTTGGATCAAGCGCGCCGTTTTCATCACGATTATATTGTTCTCGCTCATCAATACCTGAGCGGTTAGTTGGCTCGTTGTTACGGGTTTCAATTGAGATATTGATAAAGCCATTCTCGGTAAGCGAAAAGCCCGCATTGGCACTTGCAGTTCGGGTAATACCATCGTTAACGCGGCGGTCATCACCTTTAACAAAACCAAGCTTACCTTGCGAGTCGATGATTGTTTCTTTTAACTGTGCAGAGCCTGCCATTTGCGAATCATATTGACCATAAGTGTAGCTTACACTACCGCCTTCATCGGCATCTTTGAGCACAATATTGATCACACCGGCGATGGCATCTGAGCCATATTGCGCAGCTGCACCATCACGCAGTACTTCAACGCGTTTAATCGCAGAGGTTGGAATATTATTTAAATCAACAGCCGTAGAGCCACGGCCAACTGTGCCACCTAAATTTAATAAAGCACCAGAGTGACGGCGTTTACCATTGACAAGTACTAAGGTGTGATCAGGAGCTAGGCCTCGTAATACTGCTGGTTTTGCATGGTCTGTACCATCAGCGAGGGTTGCACTTGGGTAGTTAAAGCTGGGTAGTTGCGCAGCAAGCACTTGGCTTATTTCAAGCTGGCCTGTGGTTGCCAGATCACGACTGGTTAGCAAGTCTACAGGAACTGTACTTTCCGACAGGCTGCGTAAACTACGACGTGTGCCGGTAACCGAAATAACTTCAATATCTTTTACTTCGTTTTCGCTAGTTGGTTGCTCTGCTGCAATGGCACTTACTTGAAAAGCAAATGTACTGCATATTGCTAAATGTAGGGGCAGTTTTTTTAAGTTAGCCATATAGTAATCCCTTGAGTATGTTGATTTTAACCAACAACATTTTACTAATAAAATGTTTACTCAACAAAGAATAGATCAGAATACCATAGTAGCAATGTACCTTAATTGTTAATATTTTGCGTCTTATGTAACTGTTAGTGTGTTTTATTTACAAGTTGCAGTTTGCGGTTCTATCTGCAAAAAGTAATAGCGAGCTGTAACTGATAGACAAATTATTTACCGTTATAGCGTATTAAGCACTAATACTAATTTTATTTCTGCCGTCAGATTTTGCTCTATATAAAGCCGTATCAGCGGCACATATTAGCGCTTCGCAGGTGCGGTATTGGTTATCAAATTCGCAGGCAATCCCTTGGCTCACACTTACTTTAACTTCTGGCGGTAGGCCAATGTCAGTAAATGACATCGCATTAATCTGTTGTTGTATATGTCTGGCAACAACAGTGGCACTATCGCGGTTACAACGCGGTAATACAACCGCAAATTCTTCACCGCCATAACGAGCGGCTAAACAATCTCTTGACGGTATACATTGCAAAATCACTTTGGCAATTTTTTGCAAACATTTATCGCCTTTTATATGGCCGTAGTTGTCATTAAACTTTTTAAAATAATCAACATCAATCAGTATTGTGCTTAAAGGCTGATGGCTTTGAATACTCTCTGCCCAAAATTTATTTAATGACTCATCAAGCGTAAAACGGTTAGCAAGGCCGGTTAAGTGATCAGTCGAGGCTTGTATTTTTAATCGATTAAATATCGCTTTATGCGCGCTTAAATCATGTAATATACAAACGTATAGCTTTTGTGCACAGGCAATGCTTTGTGGCATGTTAGAAATAGATAAATCAGCTTCGATTATACTGCCATCGAGTTTATTTATTTTAACTTCATTTGGGCCAAAGTTAAGGCGAGTGTCTTTTATATCAAGCCAGTTTAATAGCGTATACATGTATTTGTCACGATCTGTTTCGTGTAAAAATTGTAGCAAGCTTTGCCCAATCAATGACTGCTGAGAGTCACCTAAAAGTTGTGCCGCCATCGGGTTAACAAACTCAAACGTGCCTTGTTCATCGATAACAAAAATGCCTTCACTGGTACCATTAAACAGTTCAATCAAGGCACCAAACTGTAAGTGAGAAAGACAGGCAGAAAGGGTTTTGCCAATAGCAGCTGATTGCTTATTTGCATTAAGTGTATGGTTGTTAGTATTTGTTTGCTTAGACACGTTTGATCCCTACGCTTTGCTATACGTTTTTGGTGTCTATAAATTTACTTAAAAAAGTGCAAATAAACCTTCTGGTAATCTTCTGGTTTTAAGGTGTTGATTTTTATTGTTTTGTTTTTAATTTGCACAGGTTTTAACTAACCTGTGCAAGCATTATTACCAGTTTCAATCAGGTTTATTTTTATTTTCAATCTGCGGGTCTGGGCTCTTGTAAGTTTTACCATCGCGTTCTACCACAAAACGCATGCAAGTAAGGCCGGTATTTTGGTTTGAATCAAATACACAAATCGCTTTACCGCCTTTTATTAGCGCGCCGGCAAAGTCTTCTTTAGCGCAAGGCTCTTCAGAGCCTTCAACTTCAGAGAACTCAACATCAACAAATGTGATGCCATCATTGGCCTTGTTGTCTCTAATGATATAAAGGCCAATTGAGTTGGCATCTACAACGCTGCCACCACCGCTAACTACCTTGTCATTTTCATAGTAAGTTATTATCGCTTCGTTATTGTCGTTTATAGTAATGTCTACGTTAAATATAAATGGCGTTAAGGTTGGAAGCATGTTTTTTCCTTTTCGATTGTTATAGTTCAAAGTTACTGATGCCCAAATTAATTAGGCTGTTTTTTAATTCTGTAATCTCGGCTTCTTTATTTAAGCAAATATGCGCTTGAATAAGAGGGAAGGTATGATATATACTTTTAGTTTTTTTATCTTCCAAAGCACTGAGTGCGTTTTTACAATATATTTTTCTTTCTTCTTTATTTGAGGTTAGTTTTGCATGAATTAAATTTAATGTTGCGAAAATTGACCCAGAATTATTTTCATTAAGTCGATTTATTTGTTTTTTATAATCGTCACTTTGCTCAAGCTCTGTTAAAAGTGCTTGAGCTTTTATCTCAAAGCCTCCTTGTGAAAAATACTCAACCAAATTGATTTGGGTATTAATTATTTGCGTATTACTAAAACTCTCTTGGTTAACAAATTTTATGATGTCGTTCACTTGACTATTGACTTTTTTATCATCAGATAGCATTAACTGCAAAGCTAAAAACCGATAGTAATACCGTTGAAATTCGTTGTTATCAGGGTCTTGTATACGAGCTTGGTTGATGGAATCAGTCGCAAGCTTTGCTTTAGCATATGCTGCGCTTTTATCAGTAAAGTAACGTAATAAATAGCTTTGCTGTATATATTGATAGGCAAGAGCACTGTGCAAACTGGCATCACCTGGGTACTGTAACAATAGAGTGCCTAGCTCGTTAGCGGCGCTATTAAGCATAGCCAATGCTTCATTAAAGTTACCTAATTTCTCTTCAGTACTGGCGAGCCAGCTAATTGTATCTGCTTTATCACGCAATAAGTTTTTGTTGTTGGGTTTCAGCTCAAGGGCTTTGTTTTTTAAAGCAAGCGACTGTGTAAAGTTTTGCTTTGCAGCAGTGTAGTTAAATTGTTTTAAATACAAAGAACCCAATGAGTTATGAGAATATGACAGCTCCATAATCGCATTAAAATCATTAGGTGCTAGTGAGTACATTGTTTCACTATAGGCTTGGTATTTTTTAAACATTGGCTCAGTGGAAGCGTAATCATTTTTATCATAACTTAGCTGGCCTAACCAAAAGGCATTGGCGCCTGCAAGCGTTAGCAGCTCTAAATTGTTTGGCTGTATTTTTAAAAGTGCCTCAAGGCGAGTGCGGGCGTTTTCAAACGCGGTATAGGCCTCATTGGTTTTGCCGCGAGAATAGGCCACTTCTCCCATTGCCTCAAGGGTTTGTGCATATTGAAAGCGGTTGTTAAATTCGGTTTTTTGGTCTGTAAAGCGAAAGAGAGAGTTGTCCTCATCAGCTTGATTAGTAAAATACTCCAGCGCTTTATTGCTAATACCATCGAGCAAATCCATACGTTTAACGCTACGCAGTTTATCGGCAAATTCACCCACCATAAAACCAAGTAGGCTTTCGGCTTCTAAGCGTTTTTGCTGCGCGATTTGCTCGGCGTGGTAGCTGCGTACGCTCATAAAGGTGGCTATAAAACTGAGTAAAATAAGTGCAACCGCGGTGGCTTGTAACACTCTTTTTTTACGTTTTGCCCTGCGGTTTGATGCTTTAATTAAACTCAGTTCAGCAACACTGAGGCTAAACATCGGGTTATTTATAAGGCTTTGTGCTTCTTGTAACGGCTTGCCCTGCGCTAATAAAAAGTCGGCATGTTTTTGCTCGTTTAACCAACGCTCGGTGGCGATTTGTAAGCGACTTTTAATGGCTAAGCTTTGTTGGTGTTGGTTTATCCAGTCTATGGCGCGTTGCCACTGACGTAGTAGTGCTTCGTGTGCCAAACTAAAACAGGCTTGCTCGTTTTTAAGGTGCGACACAAATAAGCGGCTATCGACCATCGCTTGTGCAAGTTGTGTTTGTGCAGGGGTGGTGAGTTCATCCCAACGGGCTGCGCGGCTGGTGAGGGTTTCGCCATCAGCGTGCAGGGTAATTAGTTTTGATAATACCAAGCTCAGCTGGGCTTGTTGTTGCTTGGGCAGTTGTGTAAAAACGTGCTCAGCTTTTTGGCCAATCGCGCCTTCAATACCGCCCAATGCTTGGTATTCAGAGACTAATAGCTCATCGTTTTCGCTGCGCTGTAAGTACAGTTGTTGCAAAGTGTATTGCAGCATTGGCAGGGCGTCGGGGTTATTGGCGGTGTCGTTACAGAGCATTTCATCCAGTGGTGTTTGGTGCTCAGGGTCAAGCTGCCAACTAAGCCCTGCGGCTAAAGCTGGCAGGCGGATCATCTGTTTTAATTCAGAACGCGTTGGCGGTAGCAAGTCAAAATGCGCGCCATTGGCTTTACCAGCCATTAAACTGGGTTGATTAACCACTTGGGGGTAAAAGTCATTTCGACAGGCGCTAAATATAATCATGCAGTTACTGGTGGCCAGTAACTCTATAATTGTTAAAAACTGGCTGCGCTCTTGCTCGCTAAATACTGGCGACGACAGCAATACTTCAAGGCGGTCGATAAATAAAAATAAATACGGTTTTATATGGGTTGTTTGCCCTTGCTTTAAAGCCATTTGGCAACGCTCAATAACTTGCTCAGGCGTTGAGAGTAATAACTCACTGAGGGAGTCGGCACTGATATTTGTTAAAACTGGCGCATCGTTGATTTCTAAATCAAGTAAAGTAGAGGCTAGATCGAGAAATAGCCGACCTTTACTTACGTCTGCAAAGTCGAGCAAGCAGTATGACTCAATTCGAAAGCCATCAAAGCCTGCTTCACTCATTAGTGCTGGTAATACACCTGCATTGACCAGTGATGACTTACCTGAGCCACTTGAGCCGAGCAATAAGCAAAATGCGCGGCCATAATTAATTTGCGCAGATACCCGCTGTAATAGTGTGTTTATTTGCTTGCTGCGGCCAAAAAACACCGCGGCTTCATTGGGGGTGAACGCGCTTAACCCAACAAATGGCGAATCACCTTGCCACTTACTATGGCTGGCTTTTTGCTCATCATCAAGAGGGAGCTCTATTTTGGCGATAACGCGATAGCCGCGCTTGCGGATTGTCTCTATGTATTGCGGATCACTGGCTTTATCGTCAAATGCTTTACGCAATTGCGTGATGACTTTATGCAGGGGATTATCGCCCACTGCAACTGTGCGCCAACAGTGGTTAAGGATCTCTTCACTGCTAACTAACTCTCCTTGTTTTTCGCATAATAACAATAAAACATCCATCGCTTTGGGCTCAAGTTGTTTGATTTGCGCGCCTCGTATTAAACTATTGGTGGTAGCTGTTACTTGCCATTCGCCGACAAAGAAAACGGATTTACTCATGCAGGGCTCATCATTGTTATTGTTAAAATTGAGGTTACTTCAACAGGTTTTTTTATCCTACTGCAAGCAATAAGTTAATACAATATTCTGAGTCAAACGTTAAGAATCTTAATTAAACAGTTATAGTACAGGTTATGTCTAATCTACATTACTTTATGTAAAGCTTGCTTGACTTAAATGTATTCTTCAATAATACTTAGTCAAGTTTACTTGACTAAAAAGGTGAGAACATGAAACAACAAACAGGATTAACATTCAAACAACGTAACAAACTAAACACAGTTTATTTAGCAAAGTGGACTCTGGCGTGGGTTTTAACTTTGGCGCTTGCGTCATTCGGGCCATTGTTGCTGTGGGGCGAGCAGAACACGCTACTTAGTATAGTGGCAATTATGGTCAATGTTTTCGCAGGTATTATGATGATTATGGCAAATAAACGCCATTTAGCTGGTTTAGATGAATTGCAGCAACGGTTACATTTAAATGCGATGGCGATTACCTTAGGAGGGAGTTTAGTATTTGGTTTAGCATACTCGGTATTACAAACGAGCGGGGTAATTTCGTTTCGACAAGGGATTTCCCATTTAGTGATGTTTATGGGGATAACTTATTTAGTGTCTGTCGTAGTGATGAATAAACAACTTGGCGCTGAGGACGAAGAATGAAAAACCGCCTTAAAGTATTGCGCGCGGAGCATGACCTTACTCAGGCAAAATTAGCAGAGCTACTTGATGTATCAAGGCAAACGGTGAATGCTATCGAAAAAGGCAAGTTCGATCCTAGTTTACCATTAGCGTTTAAAGCAGCTCGTTTATTTAAATTAAAAATTGAAGATATCTTTCAAGATGAAGAGGTATAAATTCTACACTCTGCGTGCTTAAAGTACGCAGAGTGCAGTGCTGTTTATGGGGCAACTAGTTGCGGTTTTTGTTTACCCATTTGCAATGCACTCAGTAACCACATAATAAATCCACCAGCAAATAACACTGCGGCGACATAGCCGGTTTGATTAGGTTGCGCGCCTTGTGCAATTGCTAAGCCGCCAACCCAAGGACCAATTGCATTTGCAGTATTGAATGCGCATTGTACAAGTGCGCCAATCATTGCGTGCCCATGCGGAGATACATCCATCAACATAGTTTGAATAACTGTGCCAAGTCCGACACTAAAACCAATAAAAAATATAACCGCATAAAGTAACCAAATGTTATGGCTTGCCATTACATAAGTTGTAGCAAAAATGATTGCGCCAACAAGTGCTATACCGGTGGTTTTAAGGGGCGAATGATCCGCTGCCTTACCTAAAATATAGTTGCCCAGCGTACAACCAATACCGAACATAACCATCGCAATTGATATAGTGTAGGCTGGTGTGTGGGTGACCACTAAAATTGTATCGGCAATATAAGTATAAATGCAAAACACCCCGCCAAAGCCAACAATAATGATCCCTAAAATTGACCAAACCAGCTTATTTTTCAGTACGCTCAACTCGCTTAATAACGACGAAGGGGCTGAATTTTTTGTGTTTGGTATGAACTTTACAATTAGAATTAACGCAACAAGTGCCAGCACTGCGGTGCCCGCTAAACAATAACGCCAACTAAAATTTTGACCGACTAAAGTAACCATAGGCACGCCAACAATCGTTGCTATGGTAAGGCCCATAAATACTTTAGACATAAAGCTGGCGCGTTTATTGGCAGGTGCTATATCTGCGGCTAATAAAATGGCAACAGCAAAATAAGCTCCGTGGGGTAAACCACTTAAAAAGCGAAATAATATAAGCTGCTCTAACGAATTAGCAAATGCGCTTAAGCCGTTAAATATAAACATCATCGACACAAATAATAGCAAGGCATTACGCTTGCGCATATTTGCTGTGGTGATCATAAAAAACGGTGCACCGATCACTACGCCAATCGCATAGGCGCTAATGGTATAACCGCTTTGTGCTGGTGTTGAGGCAAATGTTTCGCTGAACAATGGCAGCATTGGCATCATCGAAAATTCCGATAATCCTAAAATAAAAGTACCCAGTGCAAGTACTAACAAAATAGCGGTAGTGCTTAGCGTATTGTTCACGACGCTAGGTTCAGGTGACATAGATAACCCTTGTAAAAAGACTGACGACAAAATATGAATGATTTATTTAATAAAAAGCAGGAAACTGCAATTTTGAAGAACCAATTAAACCGCGATTGTATGATAAAAATAAGTCAGCGTCTGCACTAAAAACAGTGTATTTAGAGCAGAAAATACGATTTTAGATTGCAGTGTTTTTGGCTGAATAGGAACGTTCTAATTTTCAATGACTTGATATATTCACCTTGGTTATTAAGCGGCATGCTGATGAAAAATAAATTTTCAGTGGTTGTGGCTATTTTATGTTTTTAGTGTTCTAACAGCCTTTTAAAAGTTATTAGCGTGTTTAAAATAAGAACAATAAACATCGAGTCAGAGCTTGGGGTGCGACAATTTGTCGCGTGTTCAGTGTTGTCGTCAAGTTATATACTTTGCTTATCTTAAACCTGCTGTAATTAAAGAATAAAATGAGCAACCACAATCCACTTATCAATTCACGTTATGCACTTTCTCCGTTAGCACTTTGCATAGCGAGTTTAGTTTCTCCTTACGTTCTTGCTGATGATTCAATTGAAGTGATTGAGGTACAAGGCCAAAACGTTAACAGCCATGCAAATTTAGGTTCTGCAGAACAGCTTTTAACTGAGTTGGGGGTGGATTTCTCTGCGGCAGGTGGCGTTTCTAGTTTACCTATATTAAATGGCATGATGGGCGATAGAGTTAAAGTACTGGTCGATGGCGCAGATATTACTGCGGCCTGTGGCAATCAGATGAACCCACCATTATCTTATATTTCGGCTAATCAGCTATCGTCTTATCAAGTGATTGCAGGTATTTCGCCAGTAAGCGCTGGTGGCGATAACATTGCCGGCGTTATTGTAGTAAACACCATTGCTGCGCAATATGGTGAGAGTGATACGTTAGCGTGGCATTCAGGTTATGTGTCGGCGCAGTATCGCAGTGTAAATAATGCGCAAGCGGTAGGTGTTGGCGCACGACTTGCCAGTGGCAGCTTGAGTTTAAATTATCAAGGTGCCTTTGAAGACGCTGATAGTTATGACGATGGTAATGGTGATTTAGTATTAGATACTCTATATCGTGTGCAAAATCATGTATTAACTGCAGCGCTGCGAGATGAAAAACAACAGCTAGTGGTTAAATTAACGCATCAAAAAATACCCTTTCAGGGCTTTGCTAATCAATATATGGATATGACGGATAACACCAGTTATGGCATAGTCACTCAGTATAAACGCCAGCTTGAAAGTGGTGAGTTTCGAGCGCAAATAAACTTTAATGATATAAAGCACGAAATGGGTTTTTTCAGCGCTGAAAAAACCGGCATGATGCCGATGAATACCGACGCGCAAGATATCAGTTATCAACTTAATTGGCGTTTAGACTTTGATGCTGACACTGTATTACTGCTCGGCCAAGAATACTATGGTTACCGTATTGATGATTGGTGGCCTGCGATTGAAGGCTCAATGATGATGGGGCCTAACGACTATGTAAATATTAATGACGGTGAACGCGACCGCTACACCGGTTTTGCTGAGCTGCAAAAGCAGCTAAATAACAAGTGGTGGGTCTCTGCTGGTACGCGTATTGAATATGTGCAAACGGATACCGGTGAAGTGCAGCCATATTCAGACATGGGTGATGGCATGAATGGAATGTCAGGTATGGGAAGTATGCCAGCAATGAATATGGCAGATCCAAATAAAGATGCTGCAAAAGAGTTTAATGCCATGGATCGCGCGCGTAGTGACACGCTTGTGGATGCCAGCCTATTATTACGCTACCAAATTACTAATGAAGATGAACTACAATTTGGCTTAGCACGTAAAAATCGTGCGCCTAATTTATATGAACGTTATAGCTGGGGTGTCAGCACAATGTCGACCAGTATGATTGGTTGGTTTGGTGATGGTAATGGTTATATTGGTAACCCAGACTTAGTAGCCGAAACCGCGCATACCATCAGCACCAGTTACACTAAATCGGCAAAAGATGGACAGTGGCAAATAACAGCTAACGCTTGGTATACCCAAGTAAATGATTATATTGATGTTACTGTTGTTGGCAGTACTAACCGCACAGATAAGGTATTAACTGAGCGTAATACCCTGCAATTTACCAATTTAGACGCCACACTTTATGGCACTAAGCTTGAAGGTATTATCCGTGTTGTTGATAGTAAAAATGCAGGCACATGGGATTTAACCGCCGCGCTTACTAGCACCCATGGCGAGCGTGATGACAGTGATGAGCCGTTATATCAAATAATGCCACTGCACAGCAAAATAGCCCTTGAGCAACAACTCGGTAAATGGCAAAACTCATTAAGCTGGCAGTGGGTAGATAGTAAAACGCGTGTAGATCCGCGTCGTATTGAAAATCTATCAGCCAACTATAGCTTAGTGAATTTAGCAACCAAGGCGAGATGGGATAAGCTAACAGTTAAGTTAGCAATTACTAATTTACTTGATCAGTATTATCAACAGCCGTTAGGCGGAGTCAGTATTGCTGATTTTAAAACAGATATGAGCCAAGGCTTCAGCCAATTAGCAGGACAAGGTCGCTCGGTTAATGCCGGTATCAGCTACGCATTTTAAGTAAATTACCCAGGGCAAGAGCATGAAAAAAGTCTATGATTTCAATACCTTTTCAAGGTAATCTGTACTGCGCATAGCTTTTTTCTGTTTTGCGGGCATGCCTTTATTAAAGCTTGTTTCTGCTTTTAGCTGA
>NZ_JACJDS010000046.1:0-41167 GCF_014163635.1 Pseudoalteromonas sp. SR44-8 | reverse complement strand
TAAAAGATAAAAGATAAAAGATAGAGAAGGGTATTTATAAAATTGGCTGGGATACCAGGATTTGAACCTGGGAATGCCAGGATCAAAACCTGGTGCCTTACCGCTTGGCGATATCCCAACTTTAAATTTTATTAGTTTTAGTTCTAGGTAAGAACATGGTGCGGAAGGAGAGACTTGAACTCTCACATCCTAAGATACTGGAACCTAAATCCAGCGCGTCTACCAATTCCGCCACTCCCGCATCGATCATATACAGTATTAATGTATTGGAACCTAAATCCAGCGTCTAATTCAAGACAACTGCCAATTCCGCCACTCTCGCATAGTCTGTATAATTATATACGTTTTTGCTGTTTATACTCGTAGCTAGAGTTATTCTTTAACAACATTCTTTGGTAGAAGAATGTTGGCTGGGATACCAGGATTTGAACCTGGGAATGCCAGGATCAAAACCTGGTGCCTTACCGCTTGGCGATATCCCAACAAAGAAACAGTTGATAGTTTTAATTCTTATCAAGAACATGGTGCGGAAGGAGAGACTTGAACTCTCACATCCTAAGATACTGGAACCTAAATCCAGCGCGTCTACCAATTCCGCCACTCCCGCATAGTCCGTATAATTATATACGTTTTTGCTGTTTATACTCGTAGCTAGAGTTATTCTTTAACAACACTCTTTGGTAGAAGAAGTTGGCTGGGATACCAGGATTTGAACCTGGGAATGCCAGGATCAAAACCTGGTGCCTTACCGCTTGGCGATATCCCAACAAAGAATCAATTGATAGTTTTAGTTCTTATCAAGAACATGGTGCGGAAGGAGAGACTTGAACTCTCACATCCTAAGATACTGGAACCTAAATCCAGCGCGTCTACCAATTCCGCCACTCCCGCATTATCACTTTGAATTAATCAAAGAAATGGTAGTTATTTTAAACTCTTCATTGAGTTGCAATTTAACTCTTGCAGAGCCACTTCTAAAAAAGAAATGGTGGCTAAGACGGGATTTGAACCTGTGACCCCATCATTATGAGTGATGTGCTCTAACCAGCTGAGCTACTTAGCCATTGTTGGCTGGGATACCAGGATTTGAACCTGGGAATGCCAGGATCAAAACCTGGTGCCTTACCGCTTGGCGATATCCCAACAATAACAATTGATAATTTTAATTCTTATCAAGAATATGGTGCGGAAGGAGAGACTTGAACTCTCACATCCTAAGATACTGGAACCTAAATCCAGCGCGTCTACCAATTCCGCCACTCCCGCATCGTATATACAGGTAACAACGTTTTGGAACCTTAACCCAGCGTCTAATTCAAGACAACTGCCAATTCCATCACTCCTGCATACTTTGTGTAATAAAACACTAGGTAGTTATTTTAAACTCTTCATTGAGCAACAAAAAATAATGGTGGCTAAGACGGGATTTGAACCTGTGACCCCATCATTATGAGTGATGTGCTCTAACCAGCTGAGCTACTTAGCCATCTTTTTTTGTTAGCACTTCATCGCTGAGTGCGGGGCGTATTATGCTGATATGACCCAAATCCGTCAACACCTTTTTTGCAAAAAAACACGTATCTTGGTTTGTTTGCGGGAAAAATAGGCTAACAGGCTAAATTTTAATAAAAATGGTGTTTTTTTAACTGCTTTATTGTGACTTATTCACAACAGCTGATATTTAATGATAGTGCAAAAATAAAAAAGGCTCGTAAAAACGAGCCTTTAAAAATCACTAAAGGTGATAGGTCACACTGGGATGGTGTTAAACATTGAACAAGAAGTTCATTACATCGCCATCTTTAACTATGTATTCTTTGCCTTCTTGGCGCATCTTACCTGCTTCTTTTGCACCACTTTCACCTTTATAGGCGATGTAGTCATCAAAAGCGATGGTCTGTGCACGGATAAAGCCACGCTCAAAATCAGTGTGGATTTTACCTGCAGCTTGTGGCGCAGTTGCACCTACTGGGATTGTCCATGCACGTACTTCTTTTACACCTGCAGTAAAGTAGGTTTGTAAATGAAGTAACTCATAACCACCACGGATCACTAGATTCAAACCTGGCTCATCCAGACCAAGATCGGCCATAAACTCAAGTTTATCTTCTTCATCTAGTTCCGAAAGCTCAGATTCAATCGCGGCACATACAGGCACAACAACAGCATCTTCAGCAGCAGCAATTTCGCGTACACGGTCAAGATATGGGTTATTTTCAAAACCATCTTCAGCTACGTTAGCAATGTACATAGTTGGTTTGATTGTTAAGAAGTTAACAGAGCTAATAGCCGCTTTTTCTTCTTTAGTTAATGCTAAAGAACGTAAAGTTAAGCCTTCATCAAGGTGTACTTTTACTTTTTCAAGTACGGCATTTTGTTCTTTTGCGTCTTTATCGCCACCTTTGGCTTTTTTCGCGTTACGGAAAAGGGCTTTTTCAGCGCTATCCATATCAGCAAGTACTAACTCGGTGTTGATCACATCAATATCATCAGCAGGATCAATGGTACCTGCAACGTGAATGATGTTGTCATCTTCAAAGCAGCGCACTACGTGGCCAATTGCATCGGTTTCACGAATGTTAGCTAAAAACTGGTTACCAAGACCTTCCCCTTTCGATGCGCCTTTTACAAGACCCGCAATATCCACAAATTCCATACTCGTTGTAAGAATACGTTGTGGTTTTACAATCTTTGCAAGTTCGTCTAGACGAGGATCTGGCACCGGTACCACGCCCGTATTTGGCTCGATGGTACAAAAAGGAAAGTTAGCGGCTTCAATACCCGCTTTGGTTAATGCATTGAAAAGTGTTGATTTACCAACATTAGGCAAACCGACGATGCCACATTTGAAACCCATAGTTAAGATACCTTGTTTAGATCCGCTTAACCAATTATGGCTTAAACGAATGTAGTCTGTTTTGTGCTTTTAACACACCGTCTTTTGCAAGTATTTCCATACAACGAACTGCTTCATCTACTGCGGCATCCATTTTCTCTTGGTCTTCTTTGGCTGCTTTTCCAAGCACCCATCCGGTCACCATTTCACGGTGTCCTGGATGACCTATGCCAACGCGCAAACGCATGAAATCTTTTTGATTTGCCATCTTTGCAATAATGTCTTTTAAACCATTATGGCCACCGTGTCCGCCACCTTTTTTTAATTTGGCAACACCGGGTTCTAAATCCATTTCGTCATGGGCAACTAGGATGCTCTCAACAGGAATTTTGAAAAAGTTGGCTAAACTACCGACAGCTTTACCACTTAAATTCATATAAGTAGTAGGGATCAGTAATTTGAATTCTTGACCTTGGATGATCACTTTGCCGGTAAGGCCGTGATACTTAGGATCGTGTTTTAGCGTACAGTTGTAGCGTGCAGCGAGTTGCTCGATGAACCAAGCACCTGCATTGTGGCGTGTGTTTGCGTATTCGGGGCCTGGATTAGCCAGGCCCACAAGCATTTGAATAGAATTCAAGGTGCAAACCTTAAAATTTATTCTGCAGCTTCGTCTTCAACTGGCGCAGCTTTGTTAGCTTTGATAGTTACGATAGACTGGTCGTGATCAGCACCTTTCGCTAAATCAACAGATGAAACACCTGCTGGAAGTTTAACGTCAGAGATGTGTATTGAGTCACCAGCAACTAGGCCAGCTACGTCAACTTCTACGAATTCAGGAAGTGACTTAGGAAGACACGTGATTTCGATTTCTGTTAATTGGTGAACTACAGTGTTACCCGCTTTAGTTACCGCTTCTTCACCGATGAAGTGAACTGGTACTTTAGTGTTAAGTTTGTGAGTAGCATCTACACGTTGGAAATCAAGGTGAGTGATTTTAGGCTTGAACGGGTGGCGTTGGATATCTTTAAGGATAGCTTCAACTTTTTCACCAGCGATATCAAGAGTAAGGATGTGAGTGTAAAAACCTTCACTTTCTTGTGCTTTGATAATATCTTTGTGTTCAAAAGTAAGTGATGCAGCTTCTTTGTCAGCACCGTAAAGGATCGCAGGGATTTTATCTTCACGACGTAGGCGGCGGCTCGCACCTGTACCCGTAGCTGTGCGTAATTCTGCATTAAATGTATATGTTTCGTTAGACATGATGTCTCCAATAATTAAATAGTGTAGGGCCTTTGCGACCAAGGTCCCTAGCCAAAAGGCGCGCTATCATACCACCGCGACTAATTAAAAGAAACACGATACATAAAAAAAGCGCCAACGAGGCGCTTTATTACATCAGGATATTTTAACTAAACCAAGTTTAGTGTTCGAACATCGCTGAAATAGATTCTTCATTGCTGATACGGCGAATTGTTTCAGCTAGCATGTCTGCAAGTGTTAACACTTTAATTTTATCAATTGCTTTTAATTCAGCAGACAGTGGAATTGAGTCAGTTACAATCACTTCATCAATTACTGAGTTACGAATGTTTTCTAATGCTTGGCCAGAAAGTACAGGGTGAGTAGCGTAAGCGAATACTCGCTTAGCACCGTGTTCTTTAAGTGCTTCAGCTGCTTTACATAAGGTACCGCCAGTATCGATCATATCATCAACGATGATACAGTCACGGCCTTCAACGTCACCAATAATGTGCATTACTTGAGAAACATTCGCTTGTGGGCGACGCTTATCAATAATGGCAAGATCGGTATCGTTTAATAACTTAGCAATAGCACGGGCACGAACTACACCGCCGATATCAGGTGATACAACAACAACATCATCAAATTGACGCTCTTTCATATCTTCAAGTAGCACTGGGCTACCGAACACATTATCAACTGGTACATCAAAGAAGCCTTGGATTTGCTCAGCGTGTAAATCAACCGTTAGAACTCGGTCAACACCTACACTTGATAAGAAATCGGCAACAACTTTTGCTGTGATTGGTACGCGAGCAGAGCGCACGCGGCGATCTTGACGTGCATAACCAAAATAAGGAATGACGGCTGTTATACGACCTGCAGATGCACGACGTAAGGCATCAACCATTACAATAAGCTCCATCAAGTTATCGTTAGTAGGGGCACAGGTTGATTGCACAATAAAAACATCCGAGCCACGAACATTTTCATTAATTTGAACACTGATCTCACCGTCGCTAAAACGGCCAACAACAGCATCGCCAACTTCAATATATAAACGTTTTGCAACTTTTTGAGCTAACTCAGGTGTTGCGTTACCAGCGAAGAGCTTCATGTCAGGCACGGTAGGGTTCCTCAGGCACTGAATTTTTGGACTAATAAGCGATAAAAAAGTATAGCTTATTAACTTAAACTTTATTTACTTGTACGTTACTTCATTGCTTCAATGTATAGCGTCCAACTGCGTATGAGCAGGAGAGATATTAACGCTGCTGGCAATAAAACCGTCCCAGTTATGGGGGAGATTTTCAAGAACATGTTGCGCTTCTTTTTGCGTGGCAAATTCAACAAAACAGCATGAACCTGTGCCAGTCATCTTCGACGGAGCGTATTTTAGCAACCACTGGAGGGTCTTTTCAACCTCAGGGCAGAGCTTTTTAACTAAAGGCTCGCAATCGTTGGCTAATGTTTGTTGCTGCCAGTGGCCTTTTAGCTTCGGTGTATTGCGTTTTAAATCTGGGTGAGTAAAAATTTTCGCGGTGCTGACATGTTCACTTGGATGCACTACACAATACCATTTTGACGGCAGCTCTACATTCACTAACTTCTCGCCAATGCCTTGAGCTAGGGCGCTTTTGCCGTTAATGAACACCGGCACATCTGCGCCTAACTGCACGCCAAGCGCTGCTAATTCAGATAGTGATAACTGGCATTGCCATAATTTATTAAGCGCTAAAAGTGTGCTGGCCGCATCTGAAGAACCACCACCAACGCCGCCTCCCATTGGTAATATTTTAGTTAAATTTATTTTTGCGCCAAAAAGGGAATTTGTGTGTTTTTGTAATAAAACGGCCGCTTTATAGATCAAATTATCTTTTAGGGGGATATCGGTGGTGTCACCAGTGACTTCAATTTCAGTTGTTTCAGTCAAAGTAAATGTGAGTTGATCGCCATAATTTAAAAAAGTAAATAAGGTTTCCAGTTCATGATAGCCATCTTCACGACGGCCATTAATGTGTAAAAATAAATTGAGTTTGGCAGGAGCCAATAACGAAAATGAAGTCATAGTGTGCGTAGTCATGTTAGTTAAAGTGCCACTCGTAAAGTTGAATTTTTATTTTAATATCTTGGTGTTTTAACGTGAGCTTTTTAGGTAACCAAAATCCGGCGTATTGTTGGTAATCAGCATAGCTTATTTGCCATTGATCGCCATCGGGTGCGTGCCAAGTTACATTTTTTGCTCGGCCTAGTTCATCAACTTGCAAACTTGGATCGTCAACAGTGCCTTTTAACCAATTATCGGCGCTGTCCATCGGTATATTAAAACCAGTGAGCCTAGCAAGCAGGCGCGATGCATTAATGTCATGGTAAATGTGATCATCGTATTCAAGTTCAGCGCCGTTAGTATTTTGTGTTAATGCTAAAACACGGGTACCGATAAAACTCGTTAAAATAAGTTGGTTTAACTGTTCTTGTTGTTGCCAATTTAAGTTTGCTGATTGGCGTTCATCTGGACTAATAAAAGCCAGTTTTCCTTCAACTTGCCAATTGGTTTGTTGTGATAATTGCGACTTCCAATCGTCATAAAGAGCTGTTTGAGGGCTAATTTGCTGCGCACAACCACTTAAAAATAAAAAAAATATGAGTAAAATCAAATATAGTCGAATCAAATGTCGTTCCTTACTTTCCATATTCCGCTGATTTTTGGTAAAATTATCGTCTTTCGAGCACGGCTTAGCAATATTTGGCACATATGACCATAGTAGCACTTGGTATTAATCATAAAACCGCATCTGTAGAATTACGCGAAAAGGTTGCCTTTTCGCCTGAGCAATTGTCAGAAGCATTACAGCAACTGAGCGATCACGATCAGTTTAATGAAGCGGTTATTGTGTCCACATGTAACCGAACAGAAATCTATTGTAGCCTCGCTCAGCAAAATTCCCAAATACTGTTGCAATGGTTAGCTAGTTTCCACGGTTTGGATGAATACGAACTGAGCAGTAATGTATATTGTCATCAAGATAATGATGCTATCAATCATTTAATGCGTGTGTCATGTGGCCTAGATTCTTTGGTGCTAGGTGAACCGCAAATTCTTGGTCAAATAAAGCAAGCTTATAATAGCGCCAAAAATCACAATTCGGTGAGTGTGGTATTTGACCGGTTATTTCAAAAAACCTTTTCGGTAGCAAAACAAGTAAGAACGGAAACCGATATAGGCGCCAGTGCGGTGTCTGTTGCTTATGCTGCGGTTAATTTAGCTAAACATATATATGGCAAGTTAGATAAAACCAAAGTGCTATTAATTGGTGCCGGTGAAACAATTGAGCTGGTAGCGAAACATCTATATCAAAATGAACCACAACAGATCACCGTGGCGAATCGCACCATAGAGCGTGCACGCCTACTGGCAGAAGATGTTAATGCCGACGTTATTGCGTTAGCGCAGTTACCTGAACGCTTACATCAGGCGGATATAGTGATCAGTTCGACAGCAAGTACTTTGCCAATTATTGGTAAAGGGGTAGTTGAACAAGCGCTAAAACAACGTCGTAATAAGCCAATGTTATTTATTGATATTGCAGTACCGCGCGATATTGAAAGCCAAGTTGGTGAATTAGATGCGGCCTATTTGTATTCGGTTGATGACTTACAGGCAATAGTAAGCGAAAATATCGCTTCAAGAGAACAAGCCGCCGATGAAGCGCAAGTGATTATTACCCAGCGCTGTGCGGAATTTGTGATGTGGATGCGCTCACTCGACTCTGTCGATCTGATCCGCTCTTATCGCCAAGATGTACACGATATTAAGTCTGAGCTGGTTGATAAGGCAATAAGCCAATTAAACACTGGTAAAGATGCAGAAAAAATTATTTTAGAGCTGGCCAACAAGTTAACCAACCGCCTAATTCACGCGCCTACCCGTGCAATTCAAGATGCGGCTAAAAAAGGTGAAGTTGCTCAGTTAAGCCAATTAAAGAAAATGTTAGGTATTGATCAGGAATAGCAGTTACATGAAAGAGTCCGTTTATCGTAAGTTAGAAACCTTAGTAGAGCGTTATGAAGAAGTGCAAGCGCTGCTAAGTGATCCGTCAGTTATTAGCGACCAAAATCGTTTTCGTGCGCTTTCAAAAGAATATTCTGAGTTGGAAGAAATTGTTAAAGCATTTTTAGGCTATCAGCAAACACAAGATGATGTTGCTACAGCAGAAGAAATGCTAAAGGATTCGGATCCTGATATGCGTGAGATGGCGCAAGAAGAATACAAAGAAGCCAAAGCGCAAATCCTTGCTATCGAAGATCAAATACAAGTGTTGATGCTACCAAAAGATCCGCGCGACAATAATAATGTGTTTTTAGAAGTACGTGCCGGCACGGGAGGCGATGAAGCGGCCATTTTTGCTGGTGATTTATTCCGTATGTATACCCGTTATGCTGAAACTAAAAAATGGAAAGTAGAGATTGTGAGCACCAATGAAGGTGAGCACGGTGGTTACAAAGAAGTCATTGCTAACATTAGTGGTGAAGGCGTGTATGGGCAATTGAAGTTTGAATCTGGTGCTCACAGGGTACAACGTGTGCCAGAAACTGAATCGCAAGGACGAGTACATACCTCTGCGTGTACTGTTGCGGTAATGGCTGAAGTGCCAGAAGCTGAAGCGATTCAAATTAATACCGCTGATATTAAAGTTGATACGTTCCGTGCCTCAGGTGCCGGTGGTCAGCACGTTAATAAAACTGACTCGGCAATTCGTATTACCCACTTACCAACAGGTGTAGTGGTTGAGTGTCAAGATGAACGTTCACAGCATAAAAATCGCGCGAAAGCGATGTCAGTGCTTGCTGCACGTTTACAACAAGCGGAAGATGAAAAACGCCACGCGGCTGAAGCATCAGAGCGTCGTAACTTAGTCGGTAGCGGTGACCGTTCGGAACGTATTCGTACTTATAACTATCCGCAAGGACGTATTACAGATCACCGTATCAATCTCACTTTATACCGTTTAAATGAGGTAGTTGCCGGCGACTTAGGTTGTGTGATTGAGCCGCTAATGCAAGAGCATCAGGCTGATTTACTAGCCGCTATGGGTGATGAGTAATCGTGACCGACACGATTGAAAGTGCTGTTTCGCGTGCTACTTTGCTGCTGCAAAGTAGCAGCGATAGTGCCAAATTAGACGCTCAAGTATTATTGCTCGACGTATTACAAAAACCACGTAGCTACTTATTTAGCTGGCCAGAACAAAAGTTAACACCGCAACAACAACAGCTATTCGAAAGTTATTGTCAACGTCGCTTAACAGGTGAGCCAGTGGCTCATATAACGGGCACGCGTGAATTTTGGAGTTTGCCACTGCAGGTTAATCCCACTACGCTGATCCCCCGTCCAGATACCGAAACACTGGTTGAATATACGCTCAGTTTACCTTTACCTGTGGCCGCTAAAGTGCTTGATTTAGGCACTGGGACTGGTGCAATTGCACTTGCACTTGCCAGCGAAATGCCACTTTGGCAAATCACAGGGGTTGATAGGGTTACTGATGCTGTAGCGCTTGCGAATACAAATAAGCAGCGGTTAGGCTTTATTAATGTAGACTTTGTGCAAAGTGATTGGTTTAGCCAAGTTACAGCACAAAAGTTTGATCTAATAGTTAGTAATCCGCCGTATATCGAATATGATGATATTCACTTAAATCAAGGTGACGTACGTTTTGAACCACTTTCTGCGTTAGTTGCCGATGATGACGGTATGGCTGATATCAAGTATATTATTACTCAAGCACGCAATTTTTTAACGTCAAATGGTTACCTTGTTATTGAGCATGGATATCAACAAAGTACTAAAGTGCATAGTTTTTTTGCACAAATGGCGTATACAAATATACTTACAGTTAAAGATTTAGCAAATAACGAACGTGTAACGCTCGCACAGTGGCCGGGATAACTATAACAATTACAGTGCGAGAGCAAAATAAACGCTTTGAGGACTCAGTATGATGGATGATTTTTTGTTTTCGGATGAACCACAAGAAGTAGAAAGTGATGTAGTTAAGGGGACATGGAAAGTCATCATTGTTGATGATGAGCCTGAGGTTCATGCCGTCACGAAACTGGCATTAAGTGATTTTGAGTTTCAAGACAAGCGTTTAGAGTTTATTAGTGCATACTCAGGGGCTGAGGCTAAAGTACAAATAGATAATAATCCCGATGCTGCAATAGTACTGCTTGATGTGGTGATGGAAACCGACGATGCAGGCTTGAAAGTCGCGCAATATATTCGTGAAGTCGCTAAAAATAATCATATCCGTATTATCCTTCGTACTGGTCAACCCGGCCAAGCGCCAGAGCGCCAAGTTATTGTTAATTACGATATCAATGACTACAAATCAAAAACAGAACTTACCGCACAAAAACTATTTACTGTAGTGATGTCGAGCTTACGTTCTTATCGCGATATTTTATCGATTGAACAATCTCGTCAAGGGCTTGAAAAAATCATTAAAGCATCTCGAGATATTTTTTCAGCGCACTCACTTGATCATTTTATTGAAGGGGTGATGCAACAATTAACATCGTTGCTCGGCACCGTTGATCAAGCAATGTACGCCACCAGTTTAGTGGCAGGTAATCCACAAGATAATCAGCATAAATTAGTGGTATTTTCTGGGCGAGGCGATTTTGAACGCAGCGAAGGTAAAGCAATTGAAGAGGTCTTGAATACCGAGCAGCTATCAGCATGTAAGCAAGCATTTAGAGATAAAAACATTGTTTATAAAGACAATTATTTGTTTGCATACTGTTGCAGCGAACATAATCATAATTCAATGCTTTTTATATCTGGTATTCCACACGACTTATCGGATACACAGCGCCATTTGATTGAAATATTTTCGCAAAATGTACAGTTAGCGTATGAGAATGTGCAATTACAATCCGAGGTCGAAGCTACTCAGCAAGAGTTAGTGCTTCGTTTAAGTGAAGCTCTGGAGCAGCGTTCAACCGAAACAGGTAATCATGTTAAGCGGGTTTCGCATATATGTAATACTTTAGCACTGGCGTATGGTTTATCGAAACGTGAGGCTGACTTAGTTCGTTTAGCGTCGCCACTTCATGATGTTGGTAAGGTCGGTATTCCTGACGCTATTTTAAATAAGCCGGGTAAATTGACCTCCGAAGAGTGGGAAATCATGAAAACGCACACTCAAAAAGGTTACCTTATCTTACAAGGCTCTCGTCGAGAAATCGTTAATGCGGGTGCTCAAATTGCACGTGATCACCATGAAAAATGGGATGGTTCAGGTTACCCACAAGGAAGGCAAGGACAAGACATTCATATCTTTGGCCGTATAGTGGCGCTTGCAGATGTGTACGATGCGCTGCGCCATAAACGTTGTTACAAAGAAGCGTGGACGCTTGATGATGTCGTTAATGAAATCAATCAGCAAAAAGGCAAACATTTTGAGCCTAAACTGGTCGATGCATTTAACGACAACCTAGCGGAGCTTGAAGAAATTTTAACCCGTTTTCCAGATTAAAAAATAATACCCAGTGCATTGAACTGGTGAGTTATTTAACGCATTAGAATGAGTATGTTTAATAACATTGGTACAATTTCTTTTTTAACATTAATGAGTAGTTAGGGGCATATGGATTATTTAGCAGTCAAACACACACACATGGCAATTGCAGTTTTAAGCATTGTTCTATTTTATGTACGTTCATTTTCTCGCCTCGGCAGTGGTGCAATCGCTAAAAATAAATTGGTATTTATTGGTAGTCACGCAACCGATACGTTTTTACTTATTTCAGCTTTCGCGCTGATGGCAATTGCAAAAATTAATCCACTAGAACAAACCTGGCTGCTTGAAAAGATTATTCTTGTAGTGGCGTACATTGTACTGGGTATTATTGCCAGTAAACAGCAAAAAACCAGTATAAAAATTGTGTTTTTAGTTGTTACGACTGCGGTCATTGCCTTCATTGGTAAGCTGGCGGTTGCCAAAACAGCGTTTATTTTGTAACTAAACGTGTTCAAAGGCTGCACTAAACAGTCTTTGAACGTTAATCTAGCGCGCTACGTTGGTATCTGTGTAAAAAAATAGGTAAACTAGTCATTCATTTTCTATTAAAGATGTTGCCGTATTAATGACCACCCCTTGGTTTGAAGATCAAAATGAATCCTATCAAGATGAGGCTTTTGACACATTCGTTCCCCAAGCGTTGTATCGTTGTATAAGCGCTGAAGCGAAGTGGGATCCTCAAGCTGATTTAAGTGATAGCTTTGCCACACTGAGCGACTTTGAAAATCAAGTCACCGAACTATGCCAACAATACCCTGATATTCACGAACGGTTTGATGCGTTGGTTGACATGTTTTTTACTCAGTGGTTATTTAGCGTATCCAGTTTAAAAGTCCCAGAATACACCTTAAATAGTTTTAGCTATATGCTGAGTATGCGCAGTGGTTCTGAAACAACACTGGGTATTTTATTATGCCATTTGCTGAACCATGCAGGTTTTGATGCAAATGTAACGATTAATAATAGTGAAATAAATGTCCATGTTGCTATTAGCGATGAGGAAGGTTATTTACTTGAGCCGAGTTCAGGTCAACAAAGTTGGTATATTATTCCTGAAAACGCCAGTGAAGAAAATGGTGATGAGCAAGAGCCGCTTGAGCTCATTTTTGACGAAGAAGTGTATAAGCTTTATCTAGCACAACAAAAGTGGGCCTTTATTAGCAGTAATAAATTTGGTCATGCTTTGAGCTGTGTTGAGATGCTGATGGAGCTAATAGGCGATGATCCGTACGAAAGACGCGACAGAGGCTATTTACTTAACCAGCTTGATTGTCCGAAAATGGCACGTGACGACTTACAATTTTTTATCGATGAGTGTCCAGATGATCCTGCAATTGATATTATTCAGCATCAACTTGAAGAACTCGAAGATAATCACAAAACTCACCATTAACTTTTAAGGAATTTACATGGCTGACGCCCATACTGCCCTGATCACCAATGACGCGGTTGTCTTTGGTTTATTAGCAGTAATATTAGGCTTTATTTTTAAAACATCGAACAGTCAAAATAGCGCACTGAAAAAGTTTTACAAATATGTCCCAGCATTATTACTGTGCTATTTTTTACCTTCACTATTGAATACTTTTGGCATTGTTGATGGTCATTCATCTAATGTGTACTTTGTAGCATCACGTTACTTGCTTCCGGCGTGCTTAATTTTACTGACCATTAGTATTGATTTACGTGCCATTATTAATCTTGGTCCGAAAGCATTAATTATGTTTTTAACCGGTACTGCGGGTATTGTGATCGGCGGCCCGTTGGCCATTTTGATCATGAGCGCAGTGTATCCAGAAGCAGTCGGTGGTCATGGCCCTGATGCAGTATGGCGTGGCATGACCACGATTGCTGGAAGCTGGATTGGTGGTGGTGCAAACCAAGCATCGATGAAAGAAATGTTTGAAGTTGGCGGAGATATATTCTCAGCAATGGTTACGGTAGATGTGATTGTCGCTAATTTATGGATGGCAGTATTACTGTTAATGGCTGCCAACCATAAAGCCATTGATGCGAAAACAGGCGCGGATACTAGCGCGATTGAAGAGTTAAAAAATCGCGTTGAAAAATACCAAGCCGAGCACGCACGTCTGCCAACACTCAATGATTATATGCTGATCATTGCAATTGCATTTGGTATTACCGGTCTTGCGCATTTTTGTGCAGACTTTTTAGGACCTTACTTTGGCGCTAATTTTCCATGGGCACAAGAATATAGCTTAAACAGCAAGTTCTTTTGGTTAATTGTTATTTCGACGACCATAGGTATTGCATTGTCGTTTACTAAAGTACGTCATATTGAAGCCTTTGGCGCATCTAAAGTAGCCTCCAGCTTTTTGTATATTTTAGTGGCATCAATTGGCCTTCATATGAATATTACGGCTATATTTGAATCGCCTATGTATTTCGTCATTGGCTTAATTTGGATGCTTACCCACGCCAGTTTAATGTTAATTGTGGCAAAAATAATTAAAGCGCCGCTATTTTATATGGCCGTTGGCTCACAAGCGAATGTGGGCGGTGCGGCATCGGCACCTGTGGTTGCTTCGGCATTTCACCCATCGCTTGCGCCAGTTGGGGTATTATTAGCCGTTCTGGGCTATGGCGTAGGCACGTATATGGCATATATTTGTGGTTTAATGATGCAAGCAGTTGCACCTTAAGGAATAAAAATGAACAACCATTTAATTAAAATTAATGATATTGAACTGGCAAACGAAAAACCGTTTGTATTGTTCGGTGGCATGAATGTACTTGAGTCTCGTGATTTAGCAATGCGTATCGCCGAGCATTATGTAGAAGTGACCACTAAGCTTAATATTCCTTATGTGTTTAAAGCGTCATTTGATAAAGCAAACCGTTCATCAATTAATTCATACCGTGGTCCTGGCATGGAAGAAGGCTTAAGGATTTTTGAAGAAATTAAAAAAACGTTTAATGTTCCTTTGATCACTGACGTCCATGAGCCGCATCAAGCAGCGCCTGTGGCAGAAGTGGTTGATGTGATCCAATTACCAGCATTTTTGGCGCGCCAAACAGATTTAGTGGTCGCAATGGCGAAAACGGGCGCAATTATTAATGTTAAAAAGCCACAATTTTTAGCCCCGCACGAAATGCGCCACATCATTACTAAATTTAATGAAGCGGGTAATAACAATGTTGTATTGTGCGAGCGTGGCTCAAGCTTTGGTTATAATAACTTAGTCGTTGATATGCTGGGTATGGATGACATGAAACCAATGGCTCCGGTTATTTTTGATGCCACTCATGCTTTACAACGTCCAGGTGGGCGCAGTGATTCTGCCGATGGTCGTCGTGCACAAGCGGCAGAACTTGCTCGCAGCGGCATGGCATTAGGGTTAGCGGGTTTATTTATTGAAGCGCATCCTAATCCTAATGAAGCTAAATGTGATGGCCCATGTGCACTTGCATTAAGTAAGTTGGAAGGCTATTTAAGTCAAATGAAAGCCGTGGATGATTTAGTTAAAAGCTTTGGCCCATTGGATACCAGCGCCAGCGACTTGTAATCGCAAAGCGTGATAAGAAAAGCGACGAAAGTCGCTTTTTTTATGTCTTGAATATACACTTCCTTGGCATGTGTATATAATCTTATCCATAAGAAAAACTAATTCTAAGTTTGATCACTATGTCTCGACGTGTTCCGCCACTAAACGCATTAAAAGCATTTGAAGCTGCTGCTCGGCATTTGAGTTTTACTAAAGCGGCTGAAGAGTTATACGTCACACAGGCGGCGGTAAGTCATCAAATAAAAACTTTAGAAGAGCATCTTGGCTTAAAACTATTTTTGCGAAAAAACCGTTCTTTATTACTCACCGAAGAAGGCCAAGGTTACTTTTTAGATATTAAAGAAATATTTACTCAGCTAATTGATGCTACCGAAAAGCTATTAGCCCGTGGTGCAAAAGGCTCATTAACCGTGAGTTTAACGCCCAGCTTTGCTATTCAATGGTTAGTGCCACGCTTGAGCTTATTTAACGAACTGCACCCTGAGATAGATGTACGAATAAAAGCCCAAGATCAAGACGAAAACTCACTCACCGATGATGTTGATGTGGCTATTTATTATGGCCGTGGTCATTGGAGTGGCGTGCAAACGCATAAACTGCATACAGAATACCTAGTGCCTTTGTGTAGCCCTATGCTATTAACAGGGCCAAAGCCGCTGGATCAGCCTAGTGATTTGGCAAACCATACTTTATTACATGATACCACCCGTAAGAACTGGAAAACGTGGATGAAAACCGCCGGTGTACGTAATGTGCAAGTAAACCAAGGACCAATATTCAGTCACTCATCAATGGTGCTGCAAGCAGCTGTGCATGGTCAAGGGGTTGCTATTGGTAACAGTGTGCTTGCTAAACCTGATATTGATGCAGGACGTTTAGTTATTCCGTTTAACCACAGTTTAGAAAGTAAAAATGCGTACTATTTAGTAAGTCGTGAAACGCAATCTGAATTAGGAAAAATAGTATCGTTTAAGCAGTGGATGCTGAGTTTAGTCGAACAAGAGCAAGAGTATTAATATGACTATCGAATGGATTAAAAGTGACCAACAACCCGCCTTGGCACAATTTATTTTTGCCCATGGTGCTGGAGCCGCTAGTGATTCAGAATTTATGCAGAAAATGGCAAGCTTGCTGGCAGAGCAAGGTATTGATGTTGGCTTATTTGACTTTGAATATATGCAAATAGCCAAGCAAACCAATAAGCGTCGCCCGCCAGATCGTGCGCCTAAATTACTGCAATACTTTGAGCATATATTAACCTTTGTACAGCCAAGCTTACCGTTATTTATTGGTGGCAAGTCAATGGGCGGGCGGATGGCATCAATGCTTGTCAGTGAAGAGCGAGTAACAATGCCAACAATTTCAGGCGTATTGGCATTTGGCTATCCATTTCATCCACCAGGCAAGGCTGATAAATTACGCATTGATCATTTTGGTAAAATACCATGCCCGTTTATGGTGCTCCAAGGCGAGCGCGATACATTTGGTACCCGTGACGAATTAACACAGCTACAACTGGATAAACGCCCAGAGTTTGTGTGGCTAGCTGATGGCGATCATTCCTTAAAACCACGCAAACGCAGTGGCTTTACAGAGTTAGGTAATGTGCAAACTGCCGCTGAGCACGCTGCTAGTTTTATTAAACAGCATATTTAAAGGCATCTTTAGCAGGAAAAAAATCATGATTAAACTATTTTTAATGACTGGCAGTTTATTTTGCATGCTATCAGTGGTGTTGGGCGCCTTTGCGGCTCATGGTTTAAAAAGCCGTGTTTCTGAATATGCTATTGGCGTATTTAAAACTGCGGCAGAGTATCAGATGGTGCATGGCCTTGCGTTAATTGCGATTGCCATTTTAATAAAATGGGGAATTAACCTCACATCGGCTGGTTGGTTTATTATTGCTGGTATTTTGTTGTTTAGTGGCAGTTTATATTTATTAGCAATCACCGGTTATAAGTGGCTTGGCCCCATCACACCCGTTGGTGGTTTATGTTTTATTATTGGTTGGACTATTTTATTAGTGCAAGTAGCACGGTTTAAATTTTAATAGAGAATATCGCTCAAAAGAGCAATTAAAGGGTTTTTATGTCAAGTGTAGTGATTTACTGCCGTAGTGGTTTTGAAAATGATGCCGCTGCAGAAATAACATTTCATGCCGCAGAGCAAGGTTTTGCTGGGTATGTAAAAGCAAAGCCAAATACCGGCTATGTTATTTACGAATGTTTTGAAGCGCAGCATAGTGATGAAATCATCAAAAAGGTTGATTTCAAAAATATGGTATTTGCCCGTCAGTGGTTTGCCGGCACTTTACTTGAAAACATGCCCGTCGAAGACCGTGTTGGCGAAATAGTAAAAGCAGCGGTCGATTTTCCACTTTGCTCAGAGCTACGGGTAGAAACACCCGATACCAATGAAGGCAAGGAGCTGTTAACTTTCTGCAAAAAAATCTCTACCCCACTTAAAAAGGCTTTAGAGAAACAAAACACCGTGTTACGCGAACCTAAAGCCAATCGCCCCGTAATGCACATCATGTTTTTAACTAATAACACAGCGTTTGTTGGTCATTCATATAGTTATAATAATTCCCCATTTTTTATGGGAATATTACGACTAAGAATGCCAAGTGATGCACCGAGTCGCTCGACCTTAAAACTGGATGAAGCGTTTAATGTGTTTATTGCGGAAAAAGATCGTGAAGCGCGAGTTCAACCCGGTATGCGCAGTGTTGACTTAGGTGCCTGCCCAGGTGGTTGGACGTATCAACTAGTGCGTCGCGGTATGTTTGTTAGCGCCATTGATAACGGCCCAATGAATGATGATTTAATGCAAACAGGTCAAGTTAAGCACTTTCGTGTTGATGGTTTTAAATACCGCCCTGAGAAAAGAAATATTACTTGGTTAGTATGCGATATGGTAGAAAAACCAACTAAAGTAACCAGTCTTATGATTGATTGGGCGGTCAACGCATACGCGAAAGAACTTATCTTTAACTTAAAGCTGCCAATGAAAAAGCGCTTTGACAGTGTTTATGAGTGCTTAACGATGATCAAAGAAGAGCTTAATAAATACGGTATAAGCTATGAATTACAAGCTAAGCATCTTTATCACGATAGGGAAGAAGTAACTGTTCATTTGAACGTCACGAAAGTGCCACAAAGTCTATATAGTTAATAAGCTTGTAAAGTTTAGATATATAAAAGCACAGCATTAGCTGTGCTTTTTACGTTATGGCGTAAGTCTACACTAACATAGCATTGCAAGTTACTGCACATAACGCGTAATATAGGGTTTATGGAGAATTAGTTAAGTTGCGGCATGAATGCACAGCATAATAAAAGGTAAATATAAATGTACAAAAACCAAAAAGTAATCTTGCGATTACGCGCTAACATTCCATCGTTTGAATGTGTTGAAGGTTGCCATGATTGCTGCGGTCCAGTGACAACATCATCTGAAGAAATGTCGCGATTACCGGTAAAAAGCGATGCAGAGCACGAAGCGGCATTAAATGAATTTAATTGTGTACACTTAGGTCCAAAGGGATGCACTGTATATGATGAACGGCCATTAATTTGTCGTTTGTTTGGCACAACTCCAAGGATGCCATGCCCAAATGATCGCGCTCCAGAGCAGCCAGTTGATCCTAAAATTGAGCGCGAAGTGCATCATTTCATTGCTAATACACGGCAAGTTTTAGTGTAAAAAGTGCTGCAAATAGGGGACTTAATAATGGCTTATATTGTCGTCCCCTCTGAGCTTTTTATTCGCGGTAGTTAGGGCGGTATTGATCAACCCACAAGCGAGTTGCGCCGCACACAGCGACAGGCATAACAATTAAATTCACGATAGGAATGGCTGTAAGCAACAATACTGCTAAGCCGAATCCATACGAGAGAGTTTGTTTTTGTTTTAAGTCTTCTTTCATTTCTTTAAAGCAAATTTTGTGATTATCAAACGGATAATCTTTGTATTGCACTGCATACATCCAACAGGTAAACATCACCCATAACACTTGGCCGATAACAGGTAATATCCATAGCAAGATAAAAAAGCCAATGGCACGTGGTAGGTAATAGCACAACTTAGTCCACTCACGGCCAAGCATTCGTGGCACATCTTTCACTATCTCCGCTAAGCCATCATCATTAATTTTTTGCCCGGTTAAATACAGCTCTACTTTTTCACTGAGTAAGCCATTAAAGGGCGCGGCAATGAAATTAGTGATCACCGAAAACAGCATACTGTAGCTAAATAAAATCACTAATACTGCAATAGGCCACATCAGCCACTCCAGCCAACTTAACCATGTTGGTAATAGATCATTTAAATAAGCAAACCCATCGGTAAGCCAGCCATATAAAAAGAATAATGAGCTACCAAAAAGCACGATATTGATTAATAAAGGAATAAATACAAATCGCTTCAAGCCTTTTTGGGTAATTAATTTGAAGCCCGAAAAAAAATATTCCATACCTTGTGTAAACTGCACGCTAAAACCTCTGATCATATCGACATTGCCCTCAGTATAAATTGCTCAGATATTTTGAACAGTATTTTTGCGTAACAAAGTGTTTAATATCTAATGAGCAATAGAGTGTATGGTCTAAAAAGTATTATCTTTATATTGATAGAAAAATCGGAGTTACTGATTGAATCGCAACAAACACTGGGATATGGTTTATATATCAACAATAATAAATTAAACGAGAGATGTTATCGGCTCGTTTATTACGCAGGAAGCTTTAAATGACTATGAAAAAGTTATATCTGTTTGCATTGTTACTAATGCCGCTGGTAAGTCAGGCTGATGTTACTGATTTGCAAAGTAAAATGATGCGTTTAGATACAGGACTTTTTGATTCTTTTAATCATTGTAATAACCCAGTACAACTTGCTAAGCACGCGAGCTACTTCGCGGAAGGTGTTGAGTTTTATCATGATAACGGTGGAGTTACCTGGGATCGCAATTCCATGATAGCTAATACTAAACAATATGCATGTGGCAAGTATACGCGGGAGTTGGTCAGCGGCACGTTTGAAGTGTTTACCATTAAAGATTTTGGTGTGATGACCAAAGGAACTCACATATTTTGTCAAAATGGCGGCAATAAATGTGACGGTAAAGCTGATTTTGTGATGCTTTGGCATGACTTAGGCGACAAATTAGAAATTACTCGAGTATTGAGTTATGGGCACCGTAGTAATATGGATAATAAATAAGGGAGCTTGCGGTTAAACTACCGCTTAACTTTGTTGTTGCTCTGTGGGTGATGCTGTCATTTAGGTATATACTAACGGCCTTTTAAAAATGAGTGACGTTAGATGTCTAAGATATTTATTATCGGTCTGCCTCGAACCGGCACCACGAGCATCAGTGTTGCGTTGTTAGAAATGGGCTTGTTGGTTGCGCATACCGCGTTTACTAAAAAAGCGTTTGAAATAGCTGATGCTATATCTGACGCACCGTGTTTTAGTGACTATATGCATTTAGACGGGTTATTTCCTGGTGCTAAGTTTATTTATTTAAACCGAGACCTAAAAGCATGGTTGCCATCCATCACGATGCTGCTTGAAAAAATGGCGCCACATCTTGATCTTAAAACAGGGCACTTTAGCCCGGTTCTAAAGCGCAGCTTTCATCAAACGTTTCCCTCTATTTACCCGTTGAGTGAGCGCGATTTGGCTGCTTGTTATACTAAACATCAACATGCAGTGTTTCATTATTTCAAAGGCCGTGATGATTTTTTATCGCTTGATGTCAGCGAACCTGGCGGCCTGTTGAAGCTAAAACAGTTTTTGGGAATGTCGCCTGAGGGCGATACTGACTTTGCGAAATTAAATGTTGGCCGTAATGTGGCAAACTGGCGTGAGTATAAACACCCTAATAAGGTGAATGCCAACTTAGCCGGAGCAGAGCATCGCAAGTTCTTTGACTACAGTTGATTGATTTAGAATTAGTCAGTTTTGGGCTCTTTACTATCAGCTGAACTGCCAATATTGCCGCTGCTGTAAAAGGTAAGTTGGCCGATCAAGTCAGGCACGAGTCGCTCGCTATTATAATCATAAATTTTATTCATTTGTTTTACGTGAAATGCACCTTCTATCCGAGCAATATTATTTATTGCCCATGCCTCAACCGAATCTGAGCGAGTAAATTGCTCTGGCAGTTTTTCTTTATGATCAAGTAGTGTTTGCCATAATTCGTTTTGGATCTGTGCTGGAGTCCCAGTGAATTGCTCTAGCGTATCGTTAATCCAGCCCATACCAATGTCGTTATAGGCATTTAAGATAGTGTTATACAGCTCACGTCTATTAGAGTCAGAGCTAATATTATCTTGCTGTGCAATAAACCTACCATTATCCATTTGGTAATACTGCTTATTGGCTTGATAATTAGTTTGCTGTGCAAGGTAATGTAATAAGTTAGCTTCACTGTCTTTATCAACTTCATTGAGCATTGCCAATACATCATCGTTTTGGTGAGTTTTCACTAGGTTCATCATGTCGATAATACTATTGCTTTGCTCGAGGGTACTGGCAGATAAGTGGTCATTTAACTGCATAAGTTGATCTTCGCTGAGGTTTTTTTCTATTAATAAATTGGTGTAGTCATTTGCCAATTCATATTTTGCACTGTTAGCCTTATAGTTTGATTTAAACCAGTTTATGGTTTCAGGCATACTGATCATTTCGACTCTTTCATTACCATGCTCATTTTCACCTAATGGTGACACCGGCTTCTTATAATCATTCCCTTGTTGTAATAATTTATCCATTGTTGCGAGGGTACTGCTCAAGGCATCATCTGACAGTTTGCTTAAAGCTGAAATTAACTGTGCACTGCTGTTGTTGTTTTCTGTGCCAAAGTGATAGCTAGATGTTGTAACAACAAATTGACTAAATACAGCAAGCTCTTCATCACTCATTTTTTGCACCAAATCAAGTAGTTCTTGTGTTGGTTTTAGGTGTTGGAACATAAATTTATGTTCACCTTCAAGCCGGTCTACTTGATCTAAAAAAGCATTTATATCATCGGGATCTGTAAAGTCACCATAGCGATAGGTCGGTTCTTTAATCGGTTCACCTATGTTAATGGTGGTGCTAGAGGTGACTTTATAACGGTTCATACCAATGTAAGAAGAGGGGGTGTAATCTTGATTAAGTTTGCGGCCTTTGAATGGATCATAAAGGGGCGTACTTGCTGCGTCTTCGAGCGTTGAAAGGAGGTCTTGTGGTTCGACAAGAGAAGCGGCGGCTTTAAACTCCGTGGCGCGATTGGCCGACACCGTTTGCAAAGCTATTTGCTGCGCTTGACCAAGATTGGGGAGTTTCATTGTTATTCCTTTAACGTTAACTTAGCTATTTATCGACGCAGGGCGTTAAAGCTTTAGTCGTTAATTTATTTTTTAACCCGTATTTTTATAAAAGTCGCTAACGTTTAACACCACAGCAAACTATTATCTTGACGTGTTTGCTACTTTTTAGAAAATAGCTAAATGCTGTTATTTTGACATACGACAAAGTCGTGACTAATAAGACAGCAAATAAATGAAAAATCCATAGTTCTGGGTTGTTCATTTGCAACAATTCGGTATAGTTTGTTATCAAACAATAAATATAATTAGAGCTTTTATGCAGTTAGTCGACTTAACCCCTGATGATCCGGATGTGATTAATGTTTTTTCTGATATCGATAGGCTTATAAATTCTCTGTACCCAGTAGCCACGGCGCAATCGCTGTCGGTGAGTGAGCTTGGTCAAGCTAATGTGTACGCCATTGGCTTAAAAAGCGAGGAGGGTATTGTTGCATGTGGTGCGATTGTCAGACAGTTCGACACAGTACCTTATGGTGAAATACGCCGTCTATATGTCAAACCAAGTCATCGTGGTAAAGGCTTGTCTCGGCGTATAATGCAAATTTTATTGCATCATGCTGGCGAAGAAGAGATCCCTTTGATCCGCTTAGAAACAGGCCCGAAACAGGCTGAATCGATTAGTCTGTATGAAAATTTAGGTTTTCAACGCTGTGCAAGTTTTGGTAATTATACCGATAATCCACATAGCTTGTTTATGGAGTTAGGGCTCAGTCAATAAGGCTGATTAGTGGCTAGAAACTGTCTACGCTTTGTGTTTTAGTTTTTGAGTACTTCATCGATTTAATCTCCTACACAACTACGGCTTATACACGGATATAAGTCGACATTTATATGCTTAAATGGCCTTGGTCAGCGCCACTTTTATCATTGAGAGTCACGTTTTCGGCTAACTTTTATATATATATTCCCTTTTAAGCCTTCTATTTTTTATACTAAATACTCCAGTGCCCAACAAATAAAAGGGCCGTTGTTATCGACACTAAAACTCACTCGTTACGAGCAAAAATACTTGTTGGACTTGATAAGCTATTTTTCCTTTAATGCGCGCAACAGCCGCAAGGCATTCATCAAATAAAAGAGAAAGATAAATGAAAGAGACAACATCACTAGAACAAGCTCGCACGAGTTACAATGTTCGTCATTGGAGCCAAGGTTTTTTTGGTATTAATGATCAAGGTGATGTGTATGTTGCGCCCAAGGCTGATGCCCCAGAGCAAACCATCGCACTTATTGATATTGCAAAACAACTTGAAGATAAAGGCTTGAGTTTACCTGCGTTGGTTCGTTTTCCACAAATTTTGCATCACCGCGTGCACAGCTTATGTGCTGCATTTAATACTGCGATTGAAAGCTATGGTTATCCAAAAGATTACTTGCTTGTTTATCCAATTAAAGTAAACCAACAGCGCGAAGTGGTCGAAGAAATTGTTGCAAGCCAAGCGAACGTAGAAAAGAAACAACTCGGTTTAGAGGCGGGCAGTAAGCCTGAGCTATTAACAGTATTGGCATTAGCTGAAAAAACCAGTGCAGTGATTGTGTGTAATGGCTACAAAGACAAAGAATATGTGCGCTTAGCATTAATTGGCGAAAAGTTAGGCCATAAAGTGTACATCGTACTTGAGAAACTGTCTGAGCTGGACATGGTACTAAGCCAAGCTAAAGAGCTGAACGTAAAACCGCGTATTGGTATTCGCGTGCGCTTAGCGTCGCAGGGTAAAGGAAAGTGGCAAGCTAGCGGCGGTGAAAAATCAAAATTTGGTTTATCCGCTTCACAAGTATTACATGTTGTTAATCGTTTAAAAGAGACTGATCAACTTGATTTAGTTCAGTTGGTGCATTTTCACTTAGGCTCGCAAATGGCGAATATTCGCGATGTGCGTTTAGGTGTTAGCGAAGCGGCGCGTTTTTATTGTGAGCTACGCAAACTCGGTGCACAAATTGAATGTTTAGATGTCGGTGGCGGTTTAGCGGTTGATTACGACGGTACACGGAGCCAGTCTCACAACTCGATGAACTATAGCTTAGCTGAGTATGCAAATAATATTGTCTACACCATTGGTGATATTTGTAAGCAGTACGAGCAACCATTCCCGACTATTATTTCTGAGTCTGGGCGTGCATTAACAGCGCATCATGCAGTGCTTATCTCTAATGTGATTGGCACTGAAAGTTATGAGCCTGAAGAAATTCAAGCGCCAGCAGATGACGCGCCATTATTGCTCAATAACATGTGGCTGTCGTGGCAGCAACTTCATGTGCTGACAGACGACCGTGCATTAATAGAGATATATCATGATAGCCAAGGTGATTTAGCTGAAGCACATAACCAGTTTGCGATGGGATTATTAGATTTAACTCAACGCGCCTGGGCTGAGCAAATAAATTTACGTGTGTGTTATGAGCTTAATAAACACATGGATAACAAAAACCGTTTTCATCGCCCGATAATAGATGAACTTAATGCCCGTTTAGCGGATAAGTTTTTTGTTAATTTCTCATTGTTTCAGTCATTGCCTGATGCGTGGGGAATCGACCAAGTATTTCCGGTATTGCCATTGAGTGGCTTAACTGAGGCACCACAAAGACGCGCAGTATTGTTAGATATTACCTGTGACTCTGACGGTGCACTAGATCATTACGTTGATGGGCAAGGCATTGAGAGTACCTTACCAGTGCCGGCATTTAGTGCTGAAAAACCCTATTTAATGGGCTTTTTCTTAGTGGGGGCATACCAAGAAATTTTAGGTGACATGCATAACCTATTTGGCGACACCCACAGTGCAATGGTACACATGGATGAGCAAGGCGACGCAAGCATTGTAGAAATAAACCAAGGTGACACTGTAGCTGACATGATGCGCTATGTTCATCTTGATGTAGAAGGTTTTCAATCATCGTACGCACAGCTAGTGGCTGCAAAATTACCAGCAGATGAGCAGCAAAGTGTGCTTGATGAATTGCAAGCAGGTTTAGACGGTTATACTTATTTAGAAGAGCTTTAATATGACCACTTTGTTTGATCATCCAGATCACTCATTGTATTCCAATGGCATGACGTTCTTACGTCAGCCAATGGTACAAAATATTACTGACATCAATGCTGATGTTGTGGTGTTAGGTTTGCCATTTGATATGGCAACCTCAGGACGTCCAGGTGCGCGTTTAGGCCCTGATGCGATTCGTCGTGCATCAGTGCATTTAGCATGGGAAGAAACAAAATACCCATGGACGTTCAAATTGTTCGAACGCCTAAAACTGGCTGATGCTGGAGATTTTACTTACCCTGTCGGTGACGCTGAATACTTTACCGCTAAGCTTGAACAAGCTGCGACGGGTATTTTAAGCCAAGGTAAAGCAATTTTAGGTTTAGGGGGCGATCACTTTGTAACTTTACCGTTGTTACGTGCTCACGCTAAGCGCTTTGGTAAAATGGCGTTGGTGCATTTTGATGCCCATACTGATACTTATAGTAATGGCTCACGCTACGACCACGGGACCATGTTTTACCATGCGCCGATGGAAGGGCTGATTGATGTTGATCATAGTATCCAAATTGGTATTCGTACTGATTTTGATCAAAGCAAACACGAGTTTGCAGTGATTGATGCGATGGCCGCCAATGATTTATCGGCGCAAACGATTGCTGAGCAGATTAAAGCGAGAGTAGGTGATTTACCTGTGTATATCACTTTTGACATTGATTGCTTAGATCCGGCGTTTGCCCCTGGTACTGGAACACCGGTATGTGGTGGATTAACATCAGATAAAGTACTTAAGATATTACGTGCCCTTAAAGGCATTAATATGATTGGTATGGATGTTGTTGAAGTATCACCTTCGTACGACCAAAGTGAGCTTACTGCGATTGCTGCAGCCACTATTGCTAGTGAGCTACTGCATTTGTGGGCATTAAAGCATAAGTATTGATGTTATAAATAGAGTTTTACAACAAAGGGTATGCCAACGCATACCCTTTTGTTTTACAGGCTCGTATTATTTGTAATAGTTATTTCTTTTAACCAAATAATACTTAACACAATAAGTGGTACGTTAGTTGTAACAGGGTTAAACGCTTCAATAAGTAGTTGTGGTTGCATTATTATCACAGCAAGCAAGAGTCCACTAAGCGCTAAAATGTTTAAAATAACTAAGTATTTATTTTTATAAAATAAAGCTAAACACAGGCCAAAAATAATTTCTCCAACACCTGCTGAGCGGGTAATAAAATCAGACACCTCAGTGGAAAAACCCGCACTGCCGGTCATAAGCTTTTCAAGAGGGGCTATATGATAAAGCTTTGGGAAAAAACCATGATATATCCATGTTAATGCTACTACACCGCGGGCAAGTTGCATATAAAGTAAGTTATTCTCTGGCATTATCTATTCGTTCTTGTGCACTTGGGTGGCTAGATAAATACTCGAGTAAATTATTCACTTTTTTAAGGTGCTCGTTTTCACTGGTATGGCTATATTGGAGTGTCTCTATTGCATCGGCAAAGTCGTTACTTGAGTACCCTAAATACTCCAATTGCGTTAACGCAAAACTGTCGGCCTCGCGTTCCATATCCCTTGAAAAACCTTGCTGTGCAAATGACGCGCCAGTCCCCAGAGCAACTTCTGCAATACCTTCTAAGTCACCAAATATTACCGCTAATACAATTGTACTTGCAGCTGATTGCGCAGTAATGCGCACACTATGCTGGTGTACTATATGGCCTATTTCGTGTAGTAATACTGCTTTTAGGGCATTGGGTTGATCGACAAGTAAATTAACAAGCTCATCTGTTATCACAATACGTCCATGCGGTAGTGCAAATGCATTAGCGCCAAAATGTTCAGATTTATAAAAAGATAATCGATATATCGATTTATCAAGTGATAGTTGCTCAAGCATGGTATTAAAATGTTGTTGTATCTTAGTTTGTTGTTCAACCGGCAATTCGCTATCATCGAGCGCTAACTTTTTAATCACCGTAAAGCTTTGTTCACCCATTTGATTAATCACATTATGCGGCAGTGTATCTATGCTATAAACCGCAATTGCTGGCACTGCTTTGTAAAGCGCTAGCCACATAAACAGTGGTGTAAGTATAACGGCAGCTAAAATAGCCCATTTACTTTTTTCTAGGCGTTCCATTATCTGATGATTATTTGATTTAAATGGCCACCTGTAATTTACATCTAGTGGAATAAATCGACTGCCATCGGTAAAGCTTAACTCGTCGGCAAGACCAGCCATACCTGAATTTAAATTAAGTTCAGTAATGGCGTGGCGAGTTATAATGTATTCATCGTGTTTTATGTCAATATGTGTGTCGCTAATACTTGCGACACACTCTTGATAATTACTCGATGCCTTAGGAAAGTAATGTCCTTTTACATGCATGATGAGCTCTTAAGTTAATGAAAGGTCTATATCAAATACATTTGCAGCTTCTTCAGCGAAAGATGATTGCTGTGCTTGTTGAGTATCGATTAAGTTTAATGCGCCAGAATAAATATTCACCGTAGTTACATCAGCGAGCATTTTTGATGTACGTACTTTTGTCCACGGGTAAGCAAGTCCTAAAGAAAATACAATAGCGAGCATGTTTGTTAAAAGTAACATAGCAAAAGGTACAGGTTTTAGTTCTGACTTAAACGTTGCTACACCTTCAAACTGGCTATTATCAATAATATGGTTACGGATAGCAGCTTTCCACACAGCAGTTACTATAGTAATCATAAACACATAAGCGGCCATTAAAGCAGCAAACATAATTATCATCGCAGATGGGTCTTGTATATTTTGTTGGTTTTCTGCGTTTAGTAAATCGAGACCAAAAAAACCTAAAATGGCCATAAATATCACCATAGTGATAGAACTAACTACAAAACAAATAAGTGCTGTGAGGTAATAGGTTTCACCTTTTAAGTTCACCGTCAGTGGTTTGTCGCCGTAGCTAATGTTACTGTGAATATAGCTGTCGATACGCTTTAAAACATAAGGCATTAATAAATATAAAGTAAATATGCTTGCAATCGGCAGTAGGATAAAGTTAACAAAGGCTTCGCCATAATTACCTTGAAACGAAAAACACACATTTCGGTGGCGAGTCATACGCATATTAAACCGTAGGCCTTGGTTAATAATCCATGGCATTAGAAATAGAAATCCAATAGCAAACAATAAACCAATAATAGGTAAGAAGCTGGTGGCAAAGGTATAAATTAAAAAAACCGCCACCGCTAAAATACGGCCTTTTAAAATTTGCATCGGTGTTGCTAAGTAGTCAAAGCCATGTCCGTCTATACGTGTGTGACCATAAAAGTAGCGGTATGTGCGTACTTTTGCCCATGCTGAGTAAATACCGAGTGTAATAACGCTGAGTAAAATATTGACAATCCAAATACCAAAATACTCAGCAGCTTTACCCTTAAATTGTACTTTCCCGCTAAAAATTGGCGATGCACTTTGGGTGTTTGTTTTGTTAGGCTCGTCTGGGGTTGGGTGTGTTGATTCCATTAAAAAAATATATCCATGCTGTTTTTTGTAAATTTACCTTTTTTTGGTAATGAAAACAATCTTTATCATTATCCTAGCTTGTTGTTTGTAGTGTGATTTTATTGGTTTTAATGTTTGTAGGGCTGCACTTTAAATCATCTCTGGTATACTGAGCAGATAATTTAATGGGGCTATTATGATTTCAAAAAACCAACTCAAACTTATTCGCCAGCTTGGCCAAAAAAAGTACCGTAAACAATATAGTCAATATCTTGTTCAAGGTGAAAAAAACGTATTAGAGTTACTAAATAGTCCATTAAAAGCCAAAGACGTTTTTGCAACGCAAAGCTTCATCGATAGCTATCAAGATAAGTATCAACACGTTAACTTAATTGCAGCGGATGAAGATGTGTTAACTAAAGCAAGTACTTTAGTGAGTAATAATGCAGCTATTGCGATAGTTGACATGCCAACAGCGAGTGCACCGCAGGCAAGCGGTTTAATCTTAGCCCTTGATGGTGTATCTGATCCGGGCAATTTAGGTACCATTATCAGAGTAGCTGATTGGTATGGGATCAAGCATATTGTCACCAGCACAGATAGTGCCGATGCTTACAACCCTAAAACTATTAGCGCCACTATGGGCTCGTTTGTTAGAGTCTCAGTGAGCCAAGTTGAGTTGCCTGCGTACTTAAGTGGTTTAAACTTACCTATTTATGGCGCTTTTTTAGATGGAAAAAGCGTGCATAAAACTCAATTTACAGGCCAAGGTGTTTTGTTAATGGGTAGTGAGTCTCATGGAATACGTCAAGCTTGCGCAGCATTGGTAACAGATAAAATAACCATCCCCGCTTTTGGTGGTGCAGAATCTCTCAATGTAGCCATGGCAACGGGTATTATTTTAGATAATTTTAAACGCCAAGCTTAATCCCTGTACTTACTTTTATCGTCAAGAACGGTTAAATTAAATACTCAAGCTATAACAATAACAATCGGTAAACCAATTAGATGCGTTTGAGCACCATAAAATTAGCGGGTTTTAAATCTTTTGTAGAGCCCACTAAAATTCCATTCCCAGATCAAATGACCTGTGTCGTTGGCCCAAACGGCTGCGGCAAGTCTAATGTCATCGATGCTGTGCGTTGGGTGCTTGGCGAAAGCTCTGCTAAAAATCTGCGTGGCGATGCCATGACCGATGTTATTTTTAATGGCTCAACCAATCGCAAACCTATTTCTCAAGCGTCGGTTGAGTTGATTTTTGATAATACCCAAGGGCACTTACCGAATACTTTTGCCGATCGAAATCAAGTGGCGATTAAACGTTTGGTAACACGCGACGGGCAATCGCTGTATTTTCTCAATGGCAGTAAATGCCGCAAACGAGATATTACCGATATATTTTTAGGCACAGGTCTTGGTCCGCGTAGTTATGCGATTATCGAGCAGGGCATGATCTCGCGTTTAATTGAGAGTAAACCGGCAGATTTACGGGTGTTTTTAGAAGAAGCAGCAGGCGTTTCAAAATACAAAGAGCGCCGTCGTGAAACGCAAACCCGGATCAAAAGTACCCGCGAAAACCTTGAACGCTTACTCGATGTTCGCCAAGAGCTGCAAGCACAAGTTGATAAACTGGCAGTACAGTCAGTTGAAGCAAAAAAATACCGCGAGTTAAAAACCCAAGAGCGCACTTTAAAAGGGCAACTAGCGGTCTTAAAATGGCAAAAGCTACATCAGCAACAAGTGACTAAAGCCGACACAATGGCCAAGCTGAATGAGCAAATTAGCTTTTTTAAAACTGCTCATTCAGGTCATGACGATGTACTAGCAAGCCTTGAAAACCAAGTGCAATTGCAACTTGAAAAACTCAATGATGCGCAGCAAGCCCAGCACCAAACGCACACTGAATTGACTCGTGCTGAGCAACAGCAAATAAACTTAAAACAACAACAACAAGCGTTTAGTCACAATCTGATCAAACAGCAACAGTTGCAGTTACAAAATCAGCAGCTGCAACAACAACAAAAAGACCATACTGATGAGCTACAAAATGCGTTACAAGAGGCAATTGAACATACTTTAATATGTACAGAACAAGTCACTGAGATGGCCGACGCGGTGGCACAGTTGCAAAATGCCAAGCAGCGCAGTGCTTCGGATTGGCAACGAGTTAATGAACAGTTTCAGGCTATTAATACGCAATATAGCAAGCAACAAAATATAGCCGATCAACAGCTGCAAAATTTGCACTATATTAAAAACCAGCAAACGGCATTAGAAAGCGAATTAATAGAGCTGGCAGAAAACCCAATTGCTGAACAAGTAGTGCAGCAGCAGCAGTTAATGCAGTCACTAACGCAAGAGTTAGCAGCAAAACAAACAGCCTTAAACAAAGTAAATAGTAATCATCAACAAGCTCAAAGCGTGTTACGCACCTGCCAAGATGCACATCAAACACTAGCACAACAACAAAACGAGAATAAAGCCAAAATAGCAGGCTTGAATACAATACTCGCAGATACTCCAGCGCAAGGAAGTGGCGATGTTTTGGCACAGTTAGTTGTACGTACTGGATTTGAACATGTGGTTGAACAAGCATTACAAGGGCTTGAACAATTAAATGTGACATCTATAGCAACACCTAACGGAGTATGGCCAACTACCGACACCGCACCGCAAAGCTCATTAGCGGTGTTTATAGAGCAAGGGGTTTACCCTGATTTATTACATCGCATTAAATATAAAAATGATTTTGCTCATAACGATTTAGCGGATGAGTATTGGCTTGCAGTGATTGATCGCCAAGGTAATATTCAGGGCCGCAATTGGTATCAACAAGCCAGTAAAAGTGCGGAAAATTCGTTGCTGATCAAACATAAACAGTTGGCCGAAGCAACGCAGTTAGCATCTCAACTCATTGACGAACTAGCTATACAAAGCAATAAGCTTACAGAACAACAGCAAATCTGTGAGCAATTGAAGGCACAAAGCGAAGAGTTAAAAGCAGCGGTACATCAGCTTGCTCAACAAGTGGCCTCAGGAAGCACTCGTCGCGATATGCTCAAAGAGCAATTACAGCAGTTTCAGAATCAACAACATAAATTACAAGCAAAGCTACAGCAGTTAAACGTTGAACACACGAGCATAGAGAATAAAGTGGCTGAACAACAGCAACATATAGCAAGTGTGGCAAAACAGCGTGATGAAATAAGTGTTGCGCTTAATGATGCTCAAGTGCAGCAGCAACACACTGATGAGCAATATAAACAGGCAAACGCTCAGCTTGAACACTATAAAACGCTTGCCCATCAGGCGACGCTAAGTGAGCAAAAAGCGCGCAGTGAATGCCAACTCAGTGACACTAAATTACAGCATGCAACGACCGCCAGCGAAACCGCCAGTGAAGCTGTCAGTGAGTTAACCGCGCAAATTGAAGAGTTGGTGATCCCATTAGAAGAGGTCGCAGAGCAAATAATATTATTGTTGGAGCAACATCAACAAAGTGACATTGAACTCAAAAATTTGCAAAGTGCATTGACGGAAGCTAAAACAGCTTTTGTAGATAAACAAACAACGCTTAAAGCGTCGCAGGGGGAGCTGGTACTTTTACAAGAACAATTACAACAACTTGCCCTCGAAGAGCAGAGCTTATTAATTAAAGCACAGGCAGCTCTTGAACCTCTGGGTGAGTTACAGCAAAACTTGAAAGAAGTATTGGCACAGCTCCCTGAAAACGCCAATATAAACACTTATCAAGGACAGCTTAATAAAGTAGGACAAAGTTTAAGTGACTTGGGCGCGGTAAACTTAGCGGCGATTGATGAGTTTGAACAAGCGCAGCAGCGTAGCCAGTATTTAGATCGTCAAGTCGAGGATTTAAGCAAAGCATTAACGACACTTGAAGGTGCAATTGGAAAAATTGATCGCGAAACCAAAACGCGTTTTAAAATGACTTTTGATCAAGTGAATCTCGATTTTGGTCAGTTATTTCCTAAAGTATTTGGCGGCGGCAGTGCATATCTTGAATTAACCAGTGATGACTTACTGGAAAGTGGTGTTAGTATAATGGCACGCCCACCGGGCAAGAAAAATTCAACAATTCACCTTTTAAGTGGTGGAGAAAAAGCGCTGACCGCATTATCATTGGTATTTTCAATATTCAGGCTCAATCCAGCTCCGTTCTGTATGCTGGATGAAGTTGATGCACCATTGGATGATGCGAATGTTGGGCGATTTTGCCGATTAGTGGAAGAAATGTCACAATCGGTGCAATTTATTTATATCAGTCATAATAAAATTGCCATGGAAATGGCTGGCAGGTTGACGGGTGTAACAATGGCTGAACCGGGCGTTTCGCGTGTGGTCGCTGTAGATATTGAACAAGCGGTGCAAATGGCACATGCATAAATATTAATATTTGAGTAGATAAATAATAAAGGTGAGGGGATGGCCGAACAATTAAGATGGGTTTTAATCATTATCAGTGTAATTGTCATTGGTGGATTATTAATACATGGCCTATGGTCAGTTCGTAAAAAAGACGCACCCGTTGCGACTAATGATGAGCGGGTTGAGCCTGCAGATCAGGCGTTTACTGAGCGTCAAAGCGAAGCTGAGCCAGCATCTCTTACTGAGCGTGATGAACCGCAGTTTGGGGATTTAAGCTTTAGTGCTGATGAAAAACATCCACACACTTTTGCAGCGTCAGATGACGAACTTGCCGCTGAGGTTGATGATGTGACTACTGCAACAGATGCAAGCGAAGAGGATGAAGCTGAGCAACCAGCTGCAAGTGATTTTATCATTGTGCATATTCAAATGCCTGAAGGCTTGAATATGGAAGGCAGCAAATTATTGCCAGCAGTAAATACACTTGGCTTTAAGTACTCTGAAGAAGGCTTTTTTAATCGTCATTTAGATCCAGCTGGCCATGGTCCAGTGCTGTTTCGGTTAGTGAACATGTACAACCCTGGTACTTTCGATATAGATAATATGGAACAATTTAGTACAGGTGGGATTAGCTTGTTTATGACCTTGCCGTGCGATGGTGACGGGCTTGCTGCATTTAACATGTTGCACAGTGCGGCTAAAAAATTAGCAGATGAATTTGGCGCCGTTATTTTAGACTCACAACGAGAAGAAATGACCGTTGACAGTGTGCGCAATTATGTTGAAAAAGTGAGACGCTTTTCAGCTTAATCACCTGCAATATACAGTTAATTAATTAAGAATTTTATAAGCCACTTGGCGATAACTCGTTTAAGTGGCTTTTTTATGTTTTTTGAGGTCAGTATGTCCACTTTAGTGTTAGCGCAAATAACGCAACTTCGTCAGCAGTTAGAAGATCACAATCATAATTATTATGTACTTGATAACCCAAGTATTCCTGATGCAGAGTATGATCGTTTATTACAACAATTAAGTGCGCTTGAGGTAGCAAACCCTGAGTACTTGAGTACTGATTCACCGACCCAGAAAGTAGGTGGTGCGGCGCTTGCTAAGTTTGAGCAAGTCACTCATCAAGTGCCGATGTTGTCACTTGATAACGCTTTCAGTGAAGAAGAGTTCAGCGCTTTTAATCGCCGCATTAAAGAACGTTTGATGGATAACAATGAGCTGACCTTTTGCTGTGAACCAAAACTTGACGGTTTAGCGGTGTCGATTTTATACCGTAATGGTGTGTTAGTGCAGGCGGCAACACGTGGCGACGGGCACACCGGCGAAAATATTACCACTAACGTTAAAACGATTCGTAATATACCGCTTAAATTACGTGGCGATGACTTTCCTGAGGAAATTGAAATTCGTGGTGAAGTGTTCATGGATAGCGCCGGATTTGACAAACTTAATGCTGAAGCCGAAAAGCGTGGCGACAAAGTATTTGTTAATCCACGTAATGCAGCCGCAGGCAGCTTGCGTCAACTCGATTCAAAAATCACCGCCAAGCGACCTTTGATGTTTTATGCCTACAGTATTGGTGTTGTGACAAATGGCGTATTACCAAGTGATCATTACCAGCAATTGGCTAAGCTAACTGACTGGGGGTTACCACTTTGCCCGGAAACAAAGTTAGTCGAAGGTCAGCAAGCTGCTTTGGATTACTATCAAGATATACTTGAGCGCCGCAGCAGCTTGAAGTATGAAATTGATGGTGTGGTGATCAAAATAAATAACAAAGCACTACAAGAGCGGTTAGGTTTTGTAGCGCGAGCTCCGCGTTGGGCGATTGCGTATAAGTTTCCTGCGCAAGAAGAAATCACTCAGCTACTGGATGTTGAATTTCAGGTAGGGCGCACTGGCGCAATTACCCCTGTGGCTCGTTTAGAGCCGGTATTTGTTGGTGGTGTCACGGTTTCAAATGCAACGTTACACAATCGTGATGAAATAGAGCGTTTGGGTGTAAAAATTGGCGATACTGTGATCATTCGCCGTGCTGGTGATGTGATCCCACAGATTACTCAAGTGGTATTAGAGCGCCGTCCAACAGATGCCAAAGAGATTGAGTTTCCGGCTACTTGTCCAATTTGTGACTCCCATGTTGAACGCATTGAAGGTGAAGCCGTAGCGCGCTGTACAGGAGGCCTGGTGTGCCAAGCACAGCGTAAAGAAGCGATCAAACACTTTGCTTCACGCAAAGCACTCGATATCGATGGCCTTGGCGATAAAATTGTTGAACAGCTGGTGGACAGAGAGCTCATTAAAACGCCAGCAGACTTATTCATACTTAAACAAGGACATTTTGAATCGCTTGAGCGCATGGGGCCAAAATCGGCGAAAAACCTAGTAGCTGCACTTGATGATGCAAAACAAACGACGTTGGCTAAGTTTTTATACTCATTAGGTATTCGTGAAGTCGGTGAAGCGACGGCGCAAAATTTAGCTAATCACTTTTTAACGCTAGATAAAGTAACTGCGGCAACAACTGAAGCGTTAGTCGAAGTTAGTGATGTTGGGGAAATTGTAGCCAAGCATGTGCGTGGTTTTTTTGCTGAGCAACACAATTTAGATGTCGTAACTGCCTTGCTGGAGCAGGGTATTCATTGGCCAGAACTCACGCCGCCAAGTGAAGACTCACAACCGTTAGCAGGCTTAACCTATGTGTTAACGGGTACTTTGAACGAGCTTAATCGAAATGATGCAAAAGCACGCTTGCAGCAGTTAGGGGCGAAAGTTTCAGGTAGTGTATCAGCTAAAACAGATGCGTTAATAGCGGGTGAAAAAGCCGGTTCTAAGCTCACAAAAGCACAAGATTTAGGCATTGAAATATTGACCGAAGATGATTTAATTGCATTACTGGCGCAACATAATGGATAGCATTATTACGCTTTTTCAGGATTTAGCACTGACCTTTGGTCAGTGGCTAAAGCCTTACTTATATAATATCGCATTGTTACTGGTGGTGTGTTTGGTGTCTTTGTATGCAAATGAGATTATTAAAACCACGAAACGCTTTGTAGCAAGGCGCCACTTTATACTCAGAGTATGTGCATTTGTACTAGTAACCGGGTTTGGTTTTGGCTTATTAGTAGTATTTGTCACTCCATTACTAAGCCAGTTACTGATGTTTTTTGGTGTGCGCTGGTTAGGTGTTACAGCCGTGGCTGCATTTATATTACTTGGCGTAGTAGCCGAGAGGAAAAACCAGTTATGAAGCGTTATGGACCAGAGTATTGGGACAAATATGGCACCTATCGCACTCCAATCGCGTTTCATTTGAGTTTATTGGTATTACTTCGTGCCTACTTTATTTGGATCATTGCGGCACTGAGCAGGCGTCCTGAGCTTGATTTAATGTCATTAGTGTTTAGATCTAAAGCTGACTTTTTCAGTGCGTTGGCTATTGGTGCAATAGCCATTATTCCTGCCGTAATTTTTTGTTTGCGCAGGCCACAAAAAAGCGCAGACAGTGCAGCATGGTTAGCGCGAGTGTGGCGTTTTATGCGTTGGCCATTATTAGTATGTGCAGCGATAGATTTAAGCTGGCTGATTATTCAAGCCGCCCATAGTTATTATCAGTTTTCGATGTTTTTAGCGCTGCAAATGGTGACGGTATTGTGGGTATTATTATATTTAGCAAAAAGTCGTTATTTAACGGTGTTTTTTAATGATTGGCCCGATCCTGAAACCGATGAAAAAAGTTCAAGTAAGTAATTTAGGTTAACGTTGCAAGGAGTCTTTGATGCGTAAAATTAATCAATTACTGGCGCTGATAGTCGGCTGTTTCGGTATCGTGTTATTATTGTTGAGTGTATTTACCATGTTATTTCAGCAAGCGTGGTTTGTATTTCTAATTGCTCTGTGGCTATTTGTATTTAGCTCATGCTGTTATCGGCTAACACCACTATTTAAAGCACGTAATGGCCTAGATAAGTTTATTCGACGCGAACAACAGCACCTTTTGTTATTTTCCCTTTCAGGTTTTTTTGACCGCACTCACGGCCCGCAATGGCTGCCTATAAATAGTATCAAGAAAATACAGTGTCATGATGACCAATTTTTAATTATCTTCAGCGAGCAGCATCAATGCTCAATAGGCTTACCGGCAACTAAAGCGGAGCTAATACAATACTTTAATGCACTATTGACTAAAAATGAAAAGAAATTAATTACAATTGAATGAAACTAAATAGTGAGCAACACGGTATATATGTCAGCGCCTTAAAAAGCATAGTGGGTATGAAATATAGTATGCAACAGCAAATAGGCTTAGGAGTGAGCTGCCATTAGTGTACTGAAGCGATAAGATTTAGCTTTGATTACGCAAATATTATTAGCCAGTGAGTTTAAACATTCCCCTAGCCAGTATCGAAATTATTATTTTTCAACCCCTACAAAACCATTTTGTGCAGTGCGGATAAATCCAGAGCTGACAATGTTATTAGCGCGATACCATGATAATGTGGATAGCAGTAAATTAACCTATCTTACTCAATGAGGTCAGTTATGTTGAATTGGAATGATATTCTAAACTTTGCCAATAAAGGCAATCCTGAGCCGAGCCGTAAAGTAGTAAAAACCGAGCAGCAATGGCGTGAACAATTAACCGAAGAAGCCTTTTATGTGACTCGTAATAAAGGCACAGAGCGCCCGCACAGCTCAGATAGCTGCACCTTGTTTGAACCTGGTAAGTACGCCTGTGTATGTTGTGATAACTTATTATTTGATGGTGATGAAAAATTTGATAGTGGCACTGGCTGGCCATCATTTACTCAACCCGCGCAACTAAACTCGATTGCTTATAATGGTGACAAGACCCATGGTATGCAAAGAATAGAAACTGTGTGTAATGTATGTGATGCACACTTAGGTCATGTATTCCCTGATGGGCCAATGCCAAGTGGTTTGCGTTATTGTATAAACGCGGTCTCATTGAAGAAGGTGTAATTTATTAGCTCGTAATTGACAATAACCAATGCCTTACTGAATTTACATGATACGATTCCAGTAAGGCTGGATTTTAAAAGTCATATCACCGCTTATCAGCGATATTTTTAATTTCGTATTCCTCATTCTTATAAACAACACCTTATCTAAACTATTTATTCAGCCTGCTCTTTGCTGAATAATATTTATTATTCTATTTGGTTTTGCCAGGCTCTTCTAGATTAGCAAGTGTTAGCCCCATACTCGTTGCTTGTTGTACTATTTTATTAAAGCGTTGTTGCTGCTCGTTGTCTAATGGTGTCGTATTGAGTAACGCATAGCATTTTTTTGCCATCATTAGGTTTAAGGTTTGGCCATTTTGCTTGGAATTATCAAATAGACACTGCAATAAATTTAAAGCAATACTAGGATTACGAGGCATTACTCTAAATGCTTGTGTGAATGCTTCAAGAGCGGTATTTAATTGACCACGATTAAACTGTGTAACTGCATGGTTATTTAGCTCTTTAGGGCCCATTTTTATATCACGGCGTTCACTTTGTTGTTGTTGAATATAACGTAAATAAACAGCATCACTGACTGTTGGATGACGTTCACAATGACTGATAATTTGGTTAAATAACGATTGTGCTTTGTGATGAAACCCTAGCTCATGAAATGCCTTTGCTTTATCAAGTGCGCCGTCTACAGAGCGAATGTGGCTATCGTCATCGTCGAGCTGCTCAATCAACTTTTTCGCTTTTTGATGTTCGTCTTTTAGATAGTGTAAACGGGCATTTAAAACATCTATTTGCGCCTGATTGTGACTATTTGGAAATTGGCTTTTTAAATCAGTTAAGTATTGATTAGTTTGTCTTGAAATCCTTTGAATCTGATCGCTCTGATCTGTTGTTAAAGCAAAATCGATACCAGCACGTGCAGCATTTAAATATACGTCAGGATGATCGTGAATCGAATGTTTGGCAAAGTTGGCGATATCTTTTTGTGTTAGATAATTTTTTTCATAATCATGATTTACCAGCGATACATGGCTAAGTGATTTTTGGCGTTCGATATTGCGTGGAGCAATATCAACAGCTTGGCTTAAAAAATCTTGCGCTAATTCAAATTGGTTTAATTTAATCTCCAGTTTACCAAGTAAATCGAGTGCGACTAATCGTGTTTCATGACGTTGCAGCATCGTTTTCAGCATTTTTTGCGCAAGAATATGCTCATTATTAGCAATTAATGCTTCAACTAAACCTACCTTTGCCCATGTGAATTTTTGAATATCAAGAACTGATTTAAAGAATGCTTTTGCAGTATCTACTCGTTTTAAGCGAAGTAGGGCGTCACCTTTTAAACGCAATAATATTGCACTATAAGCATTGCCTTTTTTATCAAGCGCGGCATTGATTGCTTTTAGTGCTTTAGAATCATTACCATCGTCAATGAAATTATATATTGCTTGTAAATGATTTTTACGCAGTAAAATTCGTTCTATACGCGTTTTAAGGTCATGTATTGTGAATGGCTTGACCAAAAAGTCATCGGGTTGCAGTTCAAGCACGCTGTGTACCAAAGAGCCACTGGTTTCAGCTGAAATAAAAATGAATCCTGTAGAGTTTTTTATTAAACGCTTAACGCGTAACTCTTCATATAGCTGATAGCCATCTTGGTGCTTACTCAAATTAAAAGAGCAAACAATCAGATCAAACTGTTCACTGGTGCACTGCTCTTTCGCTGAATTTGCATGTTCAGCAAAGCGCAGCTGTCGAAAGCCAAGTTTTTCGAGCGACTGTTTCATATAGCTTTGAGCAAGAGGCTGCTCTTCAACTATAAGTATTTTTGCATTAGAAAAAATCTTTGCTGGCATTAGACTTGTGACCACATGAACGTATCAGAGACTATAATAAACAGTCTAGTCGCTGACAAGGGAATTTAAAATTTAATACCGCAGACTTCGTTTATTTGATCAGTTATGGGTTTTAAAGTAGCTTGATTATCCAAATTTAGGTAGCGCTAGTTATTGCTTGAGGATTTTTATAGAGATAGGAGACCCTAGGTTTGTAAAGCGCCTAGGTTGATGCTTTTCAAACTTAATTATCCATCAAGGAACATATTAAAAGAGTTTAAGGTTTGGAAAAGAATTAGCGTATTTAGAGGCTTTTTGAATTTTATTTTTAACAGAATTACTAAGAAGTTTTATATGTGGTCGGTGATACTGGACTCGAATTAGTGACCCTCGCCATTATTTGTGAAGGGTGGCGATGCTCTTTTTTTTCAGCTGAGCTAATTATCGATTAAAGAATATAACGTAAGGTTTGATTGAGGGTTTTAAAAGGTTTTATATGTGGTGGGTGATACTGTACTTGAACTAGTGACCCTCGCCATTATTTGTGAAGGGTGGCGATGCTCTTTTTTTCAGCTGAGCTAATTATCGATTAAAGAATATAACGTAAGGTTTGATTGAGGGTTTTAAAAGGTTTTATATGTGGTGGGTGATACTGTACTTGAACCAGTGATCCTCGCCATTATTTGTGAAGGGTGTCGATGCTCTTTCTTTTAAGCTGAGCTAATTATCGATTTAACGTGAGGTTTTATATGTGGTGGGTGATACTGGACTTGAGCCAGTGATCCTCGCCATTATTTGTGAAGGGTGGCGATGCTCTTTCTTTTCAGCTGAGCTAATTATCGATTTAACGTGAGGTTTTATATGTGGTGGGTGATACTGGACTTGAACCAGTG
>NZ_JACJDS010000045.1:39885-41207 GCF_014163635.1 Pseudoalteromonas sp. SR44-8 | reverse complement strand
TGAAAGCTGAAAGCTGAAAGCTGAAAGCTGAAAGCTGAAAGCTGAAAAATTGAACCTTGTTGGGCACCCCCTTACAAGGTTTTTTTATGTGTAAATTAAATAACAACTTTTATCACAACGTATAATCATAAAAAGCAGTGCAGTTTTACGCTTATAATCCTTCATATTCAGCTTCCCTTGGCTTTAAAATTTGCTTTCTACATTTAACCATACTCCAACAATCCGTTTCGGGTACACCGTAATACCAGGCTCTAAATATCGGTTGATACTTTTCAATAACCCGTAGTTGCATACTTGGTGAAAAATGAGGTAAGTAAATAGTTTTGGTCACCGTAATGTGCCTTTTAATCGTCTTTCCTAAATTAAAGCGCGCTTGGCGATACCGAATGTCTGCTTTTTTATATTCTCTGCTCTCAGGTGTAAAGTTTTGCATGTCTTGCTTAGGGCCAGTCGCCCACCCAGCTACTTTATTCATTTGTTCAGCAAACGGCTTAACGGTAAACGTGACATGAATAGGGTCATCAGCATCGGTGGGCGCAAAGCCTCGCGTAAATACATTGTAGTGATAATTAGGATGAGTAACTTTAAAAAGAATTGTCGCATAGGCATTGGGTTGTAATAAATCCAAACGCTCGCGTGGGAAGGTGACTGGCTCGTTAGCATAGGCCGTTTTAAAGTATCTATAACCTGAGTCTATTCCACAACTACTATGACCACATGACTCTGTGTACACAGACTCTATCAAAAAAGGAAATTCTGGCACTGAGCCATCTTCTGTTTCAATCGTCACAACAATGGGCCCACGATAACCATGCGCTTTATCGAATACTGTAGTGCAACTTGTTGTCAAAAAACACGCCAGTAGCACACAGTAAAATTGCAGTGCAGTTTTACGCTTATAATCCTTCATATTCAGCTTCCCTTGGCTTTAAAATTTGCTTTCTACATTTAACCATACTCCAACAATCCGTTTCAGGTACGCCGTAATACCAGGCTCTAAAAATCGGTTGATACTTTTCAATCACCCGTTGTTGCATACTTGGTGAAAAATGGGGTAAGTAAAAAGTTTTGATCGTCGTAATGTGCCTTTTAATCGTCTTTCCTAAATTAAAGCGCTCTTGCCAAAGCTGCATTTTCCCATTGAAATGCTCATTACTATCTGGTGCCGCGTTCTGCATCATCACTTTGCCCTGCTCGGCCCAGCCAGCTACTTTTTTCATTTGTTCAGTAAACGGCTTAACGGTAAACGTGATATGAATAGGGTCATCAGCATCGGTGGGCCCAAAGCCTCGCGGAAATCCGCGGTGGTGATAATTAGGATG
>NZ_JACJDS010000045.1:0-39785 GCF_014163635.1 Pseudoalteromonas sp. SR44-8 | reverse complement strand
TAACCAAAATCAATACCACAACTACTATGACCACACGACTCTGAATAGGCCGACTTTATCAAAAAAGGAAATTCTGGCACTGAGCCATCTTCTGTTTCAATCGTCACAACAATGGGCCCACGATAGCCATGAGCCTTATCGAATACCGTAGTGCAACTTGTTGTCAAAAAACACGCCAGTAGCACACTCATGTACATTACTAAATTTTTCACACTATTAACCTTCTATTTTAATAATTATTTAGCGCTAATAATGGGGTTGTCGGCACTGCCACTAATTTGGTAGCCATAAATAGTGGCAAGTTGCGCCAGCTCAGGCGATAAAACAAGGCCGTTGTCTGTATCAAACAATAACCCTAACTCTTTTAATAAATCAGCTTTATTGTTTTTTAAAATATAACCAAGCGCTTCATCTCTTTCATAGCGAGTCATGCTTTTATTAAAGGTATTGCGAATAAGCTGGCTTTTATTTGTACCGCTTGCGCGCTTAAAATTGATGTAGCGTTCGCCTAGTTCGAGTAGGCTCTTATCAAGGCCAACATTGGAAAAGTTGGCCTTTAAATAACTCATATTTGCAACCTCAGCAAGCCCCAGCAGCGTAAGTAACTGCGTATCAAAACCATAATTGTCAATAATGGACTGATTAAGTGCAGCAGTTAGCTGTGCAATTGCTGCGGTATCATCAATGGTACTTAATTTGCCAAACACCCAGCTTGCAGGCCCTCTAAAAATAGGGTGCCCTTTTTCACTGGCAAAAAAGCTAACTCTGTCTTTAACTGCATTGTTAGGATGTAATGTAAAATACATCAGCGCTTCACGTAATCTAAGCCCACCTATTTCATCACTATTTAAATAGGTAACAAAAAACGATTCAGCGCCTGCATTCGGGCCTGCTGACAAAATATTTAAACTAATACTTTTATGGACAATGGCTGTTTTATCTGTGCCCGCTGCAAGTAACTGCATTTCATTTTGCAGATAGTTATACAGTTTATATTCGTAAATATGGTTTGTTAGACCCATTTTACTATTTAATATTGCACCCAGTACTTCATCTAATTCTGTTGTATTAGGATTCGGTTTTTCACGCTCAGTATTATTACTCGTTTCAGCCGCGTTTAACTGCTCAACTAAATTGGGGATTTGACTAAGCCCGTTATCGGACTGGCTGGAAAGTTGCTTGATTTGAGAGTCAACAGCACCAATATCTGATACTGTGACAGCTGCCAAATTGATACTTGTAATTAAAAGAAGAAGTGAAGTTAATTTTAAAATAAAACTAACACGAAATTGACTATTAAAACCAATCATCCTGAATGTACCATATTATTATTTCCGTATAATTAAAGAATAAAAAATATACTCGGTTAAATTTAGAGTAATAGATCAATGTTACAATGAAAAACTATTCATTCACATAAAAACAAACAAAAAAAAACAAAAAACCAACCTTAAATACTAGGTACATTCTAAAAAGAAATACTCAATCCGAATAGAATAAAAAACAAATCGATTAAAAAACTTTTCTAACAAATGAAGTGTGCTTAATTACCAAGAATATTAACCTAAGAGTTGAAGTCAGTTATTATTCTAAACTTATTAGTAAAAAAGTGTGATTATGAATAAATAGCAGCAGTACTAAATAGTACAGCTGTGTTGCAAATTGACCTAAATGATGGCTATTTTATTGACAACCCATTTTAAGTGTTTAGTTTTACCTGATGTCGCAAATCTCAGGAAACTGTGCTTTATTTAAAAGATGTAAACTTAAATAGAGCCATCAATGGAATTAATTAATCAGGTTATCTATGTTGATAACGTTGAAGAAACCTTAGACTTTTATTATCAAGCGTTTGGTTTTGGCACCGATGCCCTCAGCGATGATGCCGAATATGGTGAGCTTGCCACAGGCGATATAAAAATTGCTTTTGCGAATCACCCATCTGCTCAAGCCCATTTTAAACAAGGTTATATACGCGCTCACCCAAAGCAACCAGCGCTAGGTTTTGAGCTGCGCTTTAGCTGTACTAATCTCAGTGAAAGTTACGATAAAGCGGTGCTTGCTGGCGCAGAGCCTCTTTGCCCCCCTAGCTGTAGAGGAACTCAATATTATGCCTACGTACGAGCCATTGAAGGTACTTTGATCTGCTTAGTACAAGCCTAGCCCTTCATCAAAACAGCATTAAAGTTTAACTTTGTAGCAATATAAGCCACACGTAACTGTCATCTAATTTCCTTATCTTAGCGGTAATTTAAATAAGGAGGTTAATATGAATACATTACTACTAACATTGATGCTACTAAGCCCAACTGAAGCGCTAGTGACTGAACAAATCAAACTGCAAACCACTGAAACACTTAAAGTTATGCAAATTGAACAGCAGACACAGTTGAAAACACAAGTCATCGCCTCATTAGAAAATATAGAATTGATATTGCCTGTGGTTGTTGATAAGCAAACTTTAGCAAAAGTACAAAACGTAAAACAGCAACTTAACCAAGACTAAGTTGCTCTGCAGAGTTAGTCCAAAAACGAAGCTAAAGCGATTTCAACTAAACTCTCGGTATTTTTGTTGTGGTTTTTCTTAATACCTCGCTGGCTAAATCGATTAGTCGGTATTTCAAAATGTATAATACCAATCGACTTAAATATTTAACCATTCTAGCGAGCTAAATAAAGCGCTAACTGCGTTATAATTTTTTCAAGTAGAACAACTACATGTCAAAATTTACGCCTTGTTATCACTCCATTTATCTGTCGCTATAAATGGTCAGTAACTTAACACGATTGGTATAAAACCATGATTATTGGCTTGCTGGTTCACTAGTAATTGTTTTTCTTTCGCTGTTAAGTGATTGTCGTGAATTTTATTAAGTTCTTTTGGATCTAGCCAAATACCCGCACAACTTGGGCACTCATCAATTTCGACCACATGAAGAAGTGTAAAAAAGCGCCGCATCATCACGATACTCGGGCACTTAGGACAATTAATTCGTGCCGTTAAATCAACGTCTGTGTCAGGTAAAGCAGCCAAGTGCTCAGCAAGCACCAGCGCTCTTTTTAAAGATGGATCACTAAAATTAAAAATCTGGCGATTATCAAAAAATACCCCGCCATTGGCGGATGAGAAAACCTCGATCCCCCCGACCATTAGTTTAGTGAGTTCTATATTTGTCCTTGGGCAGCGCATATCCAGCTCCTTTGCATTTTATTACTCATCGCAGTGAGATATTAACTCGGTGCAAGCGCCTTTTCAATTAGCGGTACTAACGGCGCTGGTAAAGTAATATTACCCGCCAACACAAAGTCAAGTGCCTCAGTAGACATTTTTTGCCATGTACGTTGCAAAATCCCAATCCACTTTTGCTCATCGTAGTCTGGTTTTGTTTGCACAAATGCCAACATGTAATACTCAATAAACACTAAACTTGCGATATCTTCCACCAATTGACTATCAGGATTACGCTTGATTTGTTTTTTCGCAACCGCTGCATATACTCGTTGCTGATCAACATCAGAACAACCAACTTGCTGCATTAATTCAACCACAGTACCGGCATGAAAAATATACAACGCACTGCGCCATTGATGATAGCCTTGTTTATCCATTGGAAAGTGACTTCGCGGCGAACACCAACGCTTTATGTGTTGTGCTCTCACAGCAATATGCATTAGCTCATCAGCATCAGGTTTAAAACGGTTTAACATCTGCGTCATACGCTCTGAATATAAACGCTCTTTAGGCCAAACTTTACCTGCATAGTGTTCTTGATTAGGATCCTGACTATTTGCTTCATCAATTAACGCGATTACTTGCTCAAACATTAGTTTAGTCATCACTCTTAGATTTATAGACTATTTTAATCAGCTCATTTGTAATTAGCTAGTTGAAAATATTACGAGTTATTTATTGTTACTTTATTACTGAGTATCAATGAATTGGGAACTAAATGACGGCAACCATCGGTCTGTAAAGTAATATATCTGAGGTTTAAATCGACCACGACACCTTTACAGCTGGCGACCTCGATGTTATCACCCAACTTAATAGGTCTATAAAGCACAACCATTATCCCTGCAACGAGATTTGAAATTGCATCTTTAAGCGCAAACCCTAACGCAAACCCTGTTAAACCCAAGCCAGCGACTAAACCAGTTACATCAAAATCAAGCTTAGAGAGCGCTAATATAGTGCCAATAAAAATCAAAATCGCTTTTTGTGAGTTTGAAATTAAACGAAACGATTCAGCGGCATGGCCATCAAAACGACGTTCAACCTTTTTCAGTGCAAAATGAAAAACTAAGCTTAAAACAAAACAGCCAACAAATACCAAAATAGCAGCAATAATTTTTTCATTCATAGATAAGCGCCATATTAAATAAACCAGCTCTTTAGTTAATAGATTTACTAACAGATTAATTCATTGAGCAAAGCTGTGTCTAAATTAGTTAAACTGAGTGAGATCAACTGCTAATGAATGCTTGGGCTTTTCAATCATGCGGGCAAGTTCTATATCACCCTCTTTTACTATAATTGTCGCGGTGTACTTTAACTGATGTGCTTTTGCAATGCCTTTATCATCTTGCTTATCGAATCCTACCGCCACTAATTTTAAACTTTTTAATGTTAACTGAGATTGCTTAATCAGCTTTAACAATCTTGGTACTTCACGTTCGCTGTCATGGCACCAAGTACCAAACAGCACTAGTATATCTTTACCAGCTAGTTTCTTGATTGTATTTAATTCGTGTTGAGACGGTTTAAAACTATCGTACTGCTGCTCGAAGCCGTTGTAATTTTTTAATAAATTAGCAGCACTGATCTGCCCGACTAAAGGCTCTTGTGCGGCAAAACTAACACTGCATAGCAACAAAAACCCTATCATTACAACCTGTTTCAACATACTTTTCTCTTATTGATTGAGCACTTAAAAATTGACTAAATTTTCAGAGATGTGAATAAATTAGCAACTAAGATACCGTTATTGAAAACCTAATCACGCAGCATAACGATGCTTGAGTAATATTAGCACTTTACTGCGAGTAATTGCTTTAAACTATCGGGAACAAATTTACGCTGTGCTGTAATGGCATAAAAATGCTCGTAAGCATCAGGTAAGCGCTGGTACTCAATTAATACCCCTTGCTCTATTTCATCTTTTACGACCACCGATGGTAATACCGATAATGCCCCACTATCACGTGCCAGTAATCGCAGCATCGCCATATCATCGGCTTCTGCTTTAATTTCTGGTTTGTATTGCCAGCGAGCACACAATGCATTAAATGAGTCCCTTATTGCCGACGTTTTACTGGGTAATACCCATTGTGCGTTTTCATAGCCAATTGGAAACTCACTACTGATTTTACCATCAGCAGGCCCTACGATAGCCAACGGTTGACGCGAAACTAACTGGCTTTGCCATAACTCATTATGATGCTCTGTTCCTACGGGTTTATTTGTCAGTACTAAATCTAATTCATGCTCCGCCAAACCATTTAGCAAACCATCCATACGCCGTGCGGTTAAAGAAAAAGTGACCGAGGAAGAGCTTAACAATGGATTGATAAATTCTTCAATAAAATTTCGCGATAGCGTATTTAAGACTCCAATAGAAAGGTGTTGTTTTTCAGCAATTGCACCTTTGCTCAAAAACGAAGATAACTCTTCACCAGTGCTAAAAATGTCGTTGGCATAGGCTAATACACGTTTACCCATATCTGTAAGCTCTAAGCTTCGGCCTTTTCGCTCAAACAAATTAACGTTAATCGTGTGCTCAAGTTGCTTTATTTGGGTTGATAGAGCCGATTGCGAAATATGCAGCTCTTTAGCAGCTTGCGTTAGATTACCTAGCAACGCGACTCGCCAAAAATAATAAAGATGATGATAATTAAGTCGGCTCATGAATAGTTAACTTAAATAGAACGTTTAGATAGATTATATCTATTTTTTTTCGCCTTTCAACTTTGTCATACTAGGTCCTGTTGACCTTTCAGGATTGAAATTTTTTCTATCTGGGCAGAATCCTTCGGGCAGCGGGTGTTTGGCATTTACGCTGCGTTATCAACTATTTATGGGGAATAACCACACGAGATAGGTTCTGCCTTGCCTAAAAGTTAAACATACGGCTGCAAAAGTAACCTCGAAAAATAAACAGCCCCTAATTGCATCAATTAAAAGGAGCAGTAAATGAGTGAGTTAATTATTTCACTGTTAATGTTGGCTATCCCCCTTAGCATGCTGCTAACGGCTTACATTATCGGTAACAAAACCACGGCCAATAATGGCAAGGCCATCTTTTATGTACTAATCGCAAATGCTCTGTTACTTATAGGTGCGTTAACTGCTCAGACCACTTTCTCCCTGTCGTTAATATCAGCCCTTTCTTTCACAACCACTCGAATCATTATGCTGGCGCTAATCGTGTTTATCGGCATTTGCTTGGTAAGGTTTTGTCAAAACTATATGGCTGGTGAGCCACGTATTAATTACTTTTGGCGATGGTTATTGACGACCTTATCGGCTGTTACTCTGGTTGTATTAAGTAATCATTTAATTCTATTTTGGCTGGGCTGGCTATCAATTAGTCTCGCGCTACACAAGTTATTAATGTTTTATCCTAACAGGCCACGTGCAGCACTGGCCGCACATAAAAAATTCATTGTCGCCCGTTTAGCTGAAACATGTTTGTTCATCGCTTTTGCACTGCTATATAACGTACACGATACCTGGTTGATCACTGAGATCACTGCGGCCTACATAAATAATACCGTCGAGCTAACATTGAGTGAACAACTCGCTGGCAGTCTTATTGCACTGGCTGCGCTGATCAAGTGCGCACAGCTTCCGTTACATGGTTGGCTTATCCAAGTTGTTGAAGCGCCAACTCCTGTCAGTGCGCTTTTACATGCAGGGGTGATTAACCTAGGTGGCTTTTTATTAATTTTATTTGCGCCACTGTTTATGCAAGCAACAATTGCCCAGTGGTTAGTGTTGGTCGTAGCAGGGTTAACCACTGTAATTAGCGCCTTAGTCATGACGACTCGGGTCAGTGTTAAAGTTCGACTCGCATGGTCAACCAGCGCACAAATGGGTTTAATGCTCTTAGAATGTGCATTAGGACTTTTCGAACTGGCGCTCATGCATCTAGTGACACATTCTATGTATAAAGCATACGCATTTTTAAATGCAGGTAACGCAATTAATGAAGATATTAATCGCCGTCATGCACCAAAACATACTCCCTCATTAGCTGATTGGCTCAGAGGCATGATTATTTCAACAGTTATTGTTTCTTCGGCATGGTTTATCAGTGGTTACAGTGGCGCTATCAGTGTTTGGTTACTACTAACATTAGCACTCACAATACTGATTGCTACAAAGCACGGTATTGCAGGGAGGAGTATGCTAATACCCATCACTTTTATCGCTCTTATTGCGACCTTAAGCTACGTCGGATTAAAAACACTATTTGGCTTAGCTGTCGATACCACAGCATGGCGTGAAGCGGCATTTAGCATCGCTGATATCTGGGCTATCGTACTGATTACAACATTAATGGCATTAAGTTACTTTCTTCGCAATCAAAGCCAACACCCTAAAGTAAAAGCACTCTCAACCATGTTATTTGCAGGGCTGTATCTTGATGAATGGTTCACTCGGTTAACCTTAAAACTTTGGCCTATTCGCCTTCCCGTTGATAAGCAAACAAATACGAAGCACCACAACCAGACGTTTATTGCAAAGGAGTCACAATTATGAATACCGCTACCTCCTGTAACACTGAGCAAGCACTTAACAATACAGAAAAAGCGATATTAGCAAAAGTATGTGGCTACATTGCACCCAGTTGGCCACTTGATCAAATGATTGCTGTGAATCCCTTTTGGCACATGCGCGATATGCCCATCGAGCAAGTCAGTGCTCGCATAAGCGTATTGACCAATGCCAAACTACAAATGCCTAAAGCTTATTATCAAGCAAAATATCAACAACAAGCAATCACCGATGAAAACTTACGTGATGCAACCCATATATTAGGAGTTGTTTTAACACTTGAACAGCTAAAAGAGTCACTGAAAATTGATTTACCACTGATGCACTGGCATAACATTTCTGACTTGCTTGATACTCAACGAGATCCACATAAGATGGCTTGGCACGATGAAATTATTCATCAAATCAGTCAATTTTGTGCGGCACATTATCAACAGCTTGGCCCTATGCTACATCGTAACGATATTTCTCAAGTCAGTGATCTCTACCATCATTGGTTAACAGTGATCAAAGCAGACAAAGGGGTTAGTATCATCATGGATGAAAAACACCTCAACAGCTATTTTGCTCAGTTACCTGACTCAGCTGACCAATTAATTGTAGAAACAATCAATACGTTAGGAATTGACGAGGACTGCTTAGAGTATTATGCCCATGCCCTGTTACTCGATATTAATGGCTGGGCTTCGTGGCTGGCGTATTTACGTTGGCAAGGGGACTTATATCAACAGCCCCACGATGAAATGTACCAATTATTAGCGATACGTATGGCGTGGGATTTAGTTATTTGGCGTTACCTTAAGGACCATGATAAGCCAAGTTATGCGTTGTTAAGCAGTCAATGGCAGCAAGAAAAAGCACAAATATCCGAGCGTTTAAATAACCATAAAATTGCTCAGCGTCCAATATGGGTGTGGGCTAAAGCAGCAGAACTAAATTATCAACAAACACTGCAACAAAAGCTCATTAATGCTGATAAAAAAACCGTTACTAAGACACAATTACAGGCGATATTTTGTATTGATGTTCGCTCAGAAGTGATGCGCCGAGCATTAGAATCACAAAGCCAAACCATTGAAACATTCGGCTTTGCAGGCTTTTTTGGCCTGCCTATTGAATACCAAGCCCATTCTAGTGCCCTTAAGCGGCCACAACTTCCTGGGTTATTAAAACCGATAATTCAGGTCAGTGAACAACATACAAACAATAAAACGTTATCAAAGCGAAAGCTTACAGCGGCTTGGCAGAGCTGGTCTAAAGCCGCACCAGCTGCGTTTTCAATGGTTGAATCCGCGGGTTGGTTATACGCGTTTAAACTGCTAAAAAATACTTTTTTAGCAAGCCGTGATGGCATACAGTCAAGCCATAACGAGCAATGGCAATTAAACAAAAATGATCAGCAACTTAATGTTCAAGATAAAGCAGAACTTGCATATACGGTATTAAATGCCATGGCGATAGAACACTATGCTGAGACTATATTGTTGGTCGGTCACGGTAGCCATACTACCAATAATTTACATGCAGCTGGCCTTGATTGCGGAGCCTGCGGAGGACAAACAGGCGAAGTTAATGTGCGTGTGTTAGCGTCATTACTAAATGATCAGCAGGTTCGCCAAGCATTAAAAAAACGCGGATCCACTGTCCCCACAAACTGCCAATTTGTTGCCGCGCTACACAACACCACAACCGACCACATTACAATTTTTGATGAACCACTGAACGACACAACTAAGCAATGGTTATCAGCGGCGACTCAACAAGCTCAGCGCGAAAGAATACAGCATATCGAACCAAGCCTAGCATTGAAGTCACACCAAGAAATAAACAAAGCCTATCAGCAGCGAGCAAATGACTGGTCACAAGTTCGTCCTGAGTGGGGGTTAGCTAATAATGCCGCATTTATTGTTGCTCCGCGAAGCTGGACTCGCGAGGTGGATCTACAAGGCCGCAGCTTTTTACATGATTACCAGTGGCAACATGATACTGATTTTAGTTTATTAGAGCTCATTATGACTGCACCGATGATCGTCACCAACTGGATTAATACCCAATACAATATCTCGGTCACAGATAACTTTAAATATGGTAGTGGTAACAAAGTACTGCATAATGCAGTGGGAGGAAATATAGGCATCTTTGAAGGTAATGGCGGTGATTTGCGCATTGGCCTTGCTATGCAATCATTACATAATGGTGAAAAATGGATGCATGAACCACTAAGATTAAGCGTCTATATTGCCGCTCCACAACAGGCAATTGCATCGATATATGAAAAACATAGCATGATCAAAAACCTGGTAGATAACGACTGGCTAAGCTTATTTCGGTGGGGTGATAACAATGAAATCGAGCGCTTTTTTAAAGGAAGGTGGCATAACTGTATTCATGCCAATGAAGGTTAACAACAATGCCACACATCGTTCTTGCGACTAAGCATCAAAAATCACGCTGGATTGCTCCTTATCTTGAGCCTTTAGGCTATCAGATTAGAGAGTCTGACGCATTTGATACCGATTCATTGGGCACCTTTAGTGGTGAAATTGCTCGTACATGCTCACCTGAACAAGCAGCATTAACTAAAGCAAAACAAGCGTGTGAATACAGTAATGCTGCATTTGGCTTAGGCAGCGAAGGAAGTTTTGGTGGTGGTCCTTATTTTGGCTTAGTTAACTTCAATACTGAATTACTTTGCCTGTATCAGCGTGATACAAACACAGCTATTTATGGCCATGCTGCTGGGCCATTTTCACCCATTAGCTTACCCATTGAACATCATACAACCGCACAAACAATAGCCGAAAAGCTAGCCAAGTTTGAACAGCAACATTGGATATTAACATTGCCGCATACGCTTGAAAAAGGCCTAAGCCTAGATGAATTGCTAGCAAGGTTTACTTATCATTTACCATCTTCGGGGAAAATCATCCCCGATTTAAGAGCCATGCATAGCCCTGAACGGCAAACTATGATCGCAAACGCAGCGAAAGATTTAGCAAGACGCTTAACGTCATTTTGCCCCCAGTGTAAGGCAGCTAATTTTGTGATTAAAAAGGCAATAGCCGGGCTAATTTGTAGCCAATGTTCATTACCAACCAAGCAAGTTAAGCATCATCTAATCGCTTGTGATCATTGCCAACATAGCTGTGTTGTTCCAAGCAACAACGCGTTGGCTGATCCAACTTATTGTCAAATTTGTAACCCATGAGACTAACACTAAATGACACCATTTAATTCAACTAAAATGTTATCAGGCGAGCAAGGTATCGTAGATGCGATCAGCTTGCTTAAGTCGGGGCAGTGTGTCGCACTGCCAACCGAAACAGTATATGGGCTTGCCGCAGATGCAACAATTCCTAGTGCCGTATTAAAAATTTTTGCTGCTAAAAAACGACCTGAAAGCCATCCCCTGATTGTACATATTCCTGATCAAAGTCATTTAACCCGATGGGCAGAGCAATTACCGGCCTGTGTAAAACCACTTGCAGATGCATTTTGGCCAGGCCCCTTAACGATGATCCTTAAAGCAAAAACAGGATTAAATAATCCTGTTACAGGTGGTTTGCATACTATTGGTTTACGAGTACCAGCAAATGCTTTATTTTTAAAAATATTAACCGAACTTGATACCGGTTTAGCCGCGCCGTCAGCAAATAGCTACAAACAATTGAGTCCAATAGCACCAGAGCAAGTTATCAACGACCTAAATGGTCGTATTGCGGCGGTGTTAGATGGCGGGAAATGTTCCTATGGCATTGAATCAACCATACTGGAAGTTACTGATCAAACTCTGCGTATTTTGAGGCCAGGTCCTATTAGCGCAGTAGAAATTGAGCAGGTAACAGGACTAACCGTGGCAGTACCTTTAAAACATAACGAAATAGTGCCAGGCAATGTCAGCGCCCACTATCAACCGAATACTCCTACAACATTGATATCGCTTGAACAATTAATCACTGAGATTAATGAGCATGACAACGATAAAACACATTATTTAGTGTATTCAAAAGCTGCCATCGATGCGCTGCTATTTAAACATGTGCCTATTAACAACATCACATGTTTAGCAGAAGAACCTCATGATTACGCAAAAAATCTCTATGATTCGCTGCATCAAATCGATAAACACTCATGTTTAACTATTCTGGTAGAGCAACCACCACAAGAGCAAGCATGGTCAGCAGTAAACGACAGACTCTCACGTGCAGCATCGACGTATATCGGCTAAGTAAATATTTAACTTAAAACTTTGCAAGTCATTTGATTTAACCCTAGGCTTGCAAATCACAGTCACTCTCCATTGTTTTATCCTATTTATGAGACCCAAAACCTTGCTTAAATTATGATAAATATCGATAACACAGAACATGTAGAATCACAATATATTATTTTTAATCACACCTAAGATTTCGCCACAGTAGCAAGACTATTTGATCAGTAAATGTTTGATAGCAAGTTGAGCCGCCAAAAAATTAGTTAAGAGTAAAATACCAAGCCAAAAACTTAACATCCTCCCATCTAAGCACATATGACTCTCTATCCCTTATGAATGGGGAAACAATTTGAAACGAAAATGAGAAAGTACATTGTTTTAGCACGGCTAAGTTGAAAATGATGAAAATACGTTCAATTAGTCATAAATCTGCAATTAAACTATAGGATAATTTCCATTCGATTTAATTAACCTAGAAAAGACGACTGACCTCAATGACCACTCCTTTAGTGCGCTTGAACTTTGCACTGCAATCTTTTGAAGATCCGCTATCAGCTGCCATGGCACATACTATGGAGTACGATACGCTGCATCTAAATGCAAACGCAGAGCATGAAATTACACTGCTTTGTGTATTACCTGAAGATGCGCATGAAGGCGACACTATTTCGTTAAGTGCAACACATATAGCAGCGCGTGATGCACGTTATTTTATGCAATACACACTGCGTCTGAGCGATATAGAAGCCGGTACGGTAACGCTGACACTTGAAAAAATAACTCTCAGTGATGAAAGCGACGAATATGTGCTGCAATTAATGTTGCATGGTTTACATGCCACCCTCAAAGACAGTGCTGAATTTGATGTCGCAATCAAGGAATATGGCGCAGGTTATATACCACAATACGAGCCGGCTCTAGTTTCTAAAAGTCATTCACTGCGCCAATATATGACAAGTTTTAGTAGTTCATTTTTATCATTATTTTAATCCGCAAAGCTGACTTTACCCATAGTAATGGTAGGTATGCCCTGCGCTTGATTACCAAAACGTTGCTGGCCACCCGCTAAGCATTCGTTCGCTAAAATCGCAAACAAAACTGCTTCTTTCGCATCTGGGTCGATACCTAGAGCATGGGTATTTTTAATCTCATGTAACTGTGGACACAAAGATAAAATATGCTTCATCAACAGTGGATTATGTATTCCCCCACCACTGGCATAAACAGTAACATCGGCTAATTTTTCACTGCATTGATTAATAGCCTGTGCAATCATCATCGCCGAAAATCGATTTAGTGTTGCCATCACATCTTCGTGGCTTAGCTGTAGGGTGTTGGTTGTCGTTTGTGCTTGGTGTAAATAAGCCAAATTGAAAACTTCAGGGCCTGTCGTCTTAGGAAAGTCTAAATTAAAAAATTCATCTTGGCATAACTCATCCAACAGCGGCTGATTTATTTGGCCTCGGTTAGCAATTAAACTATCTTTGTCATAATGAAGCGGCGCAAAATAACGCTGTATATAAGCGTCCATAATGGTATTACCTGGGCCAATATCAGAGCTAAATACAGCGCTCGCATCAGCAGATTGTGGTAAAAAAGTCAGGTTAGCAATGCCACCCATATTCAGTAATATACGATTTTCAGTTAAGCTGCTAAAAAATAAATAGTCGCCATATACCGCAAGTGGTGCGCCTTCTCCGCCCGCTGCAATGTGCTTTTGTCTAAAATCGCCAATCGTGGTAATACCTGTCGTAACCGCTAAATGGTCGCTATCACCTATTTGCAAAGTGCCATGATTAAAATCGCTCTGGCTATGCTGACTTTTAGGGCAGTGATAAATAGTTTGCCCGTGACTTGCAATCACATCAATATCAGCTGCAGCAACTTTCCATTTAGCTAAACACTGCAATACCATTTTGCCATGTAATTGCCCCACCCAAGGGTGAAGTAAAGTAACTAACTCCAAATCACATTCGCGCTTGGCAAATACTGTTTTTATTTTCTGTTTATAGTCATCATCATAATCAACGGTGTCAAAGGCTAACACATCAATTTGGGTGTCCATGCCATGCCCTGAGACTTTGCACAATGCAACATCTAACCCATCTAATGAAGTCCCACTCATCAGACCAATTATTAATCTTTGTTGTTTTTTAGCACTGTTATACAGTTGTAATATATGCTGATGCATTCTTTTTACCCTTAAAAATCAAAATACTAATGAATGTACATTCACTTCAAACTCAAGAATACTTTATACCTTAACTTTAAATATTGAAAGAATAATTATTGCAAATACGTTAAAAATGCTTTAAAACTTACCAACACACTGAGTGTACCGACAACGATAAAATTCATAATAGCAAAAAATACATAACCACGGGAACAGACCATGAAACACTGCAAACATAACTCAATGCGCCCACTCCACCTGCTATCACCAATTGCACTGGCAGTTATTGCCACTACTAGCCCTGCTTTATTGGCCGCTGAACAGCAACAAGTACAGCAAAAAAAACCTGAAGTAATTACGGTTACTGGCTCGCGTATTCAGCGAACAGAATTAGTTTCAAGCAGCCCAGTAGTAAGTGTTGATGAAGCACAAATACACCTAGATCGCGCGGTTAATGTAGAAGATATTACCGCAAAATTACCACAAGCCGCAGCGGGCGCTAATAGTACAGGTGCAACGGTAGGTGACTCATTTGGCTCATCGACTATTGATTTACGTGGTCTTGGTCAAAACCGAACTTTGGTATTAATTGACGGTACGCGCGCTGTGCCATTTAGTTTTCGTAACTCAGTTGACGTCAATACAATTCCTGCCGGTTTGATCAAACGTGTTGATGTTTTAACTGGCGGTGCAGCTGCTGTTTATGGCGCCGATGCAGTAGCTGGCGTGGTTAACTTTGTGCTTGATGATGACTTTACCGGCGCTGAGTTTTCAAGTAGTTATGAAACAGCTGATGGTGGCAATGAAAAACTTAATTTTGAAGCCATTTTTGGTGGCGATATAGCTGATGGCAGTGGCCATATTACTGGCTACCTTGGTTATTCTGAACGTAAAGAGTTACTTGCTGGTGAACGTGATTATGCCTTAGAGAATGGCGCGACTATGATTAATAGCGGCGGGTTTTACACCGATGTTGCCAGTGGTAATAGTTTAGCGATTAATGATGCAGGCCAAGTCGTGAGCGATCGTCAAACCAATGACTTTACCGGCGACCGCTATTTAACTCAGCCTATGGACAGATTTTCTGCTGGTTTATTATTTGATGTGGATGCCAGCGACAGCGCAATCATTTATGGCCGTGCTATGTATTCTAAAGTAACCGTTAATGGCGCCGGAGCCAGCGGCCAAACACCTATTTTTGTTAATGAACAAGTAACTCTCACACAAGATAACCAATACATTCCTGATGAACTTCGCCAACAACTCACCTTTGATGCTGATGGTAATGCGCTAGTCAATGTTGAACGTAATTTAGGCCTTGGCGTACAGCATACTGAAGCTGTGCGTGATTCATTGCAATTTCAACTGGGTTTAAAAGGCGATATTAACGATTATTTACGTTACGATATTTATGGTCAGTATGGTCAAACCGATGAAGTAGCAACGATCTATAAAAATGCTTACAAAACCGATAAAAGTGGCAATAGTCGCTTTGCCAGTATAGCCAATACCATGGATATTTTTGATCCTAATTTAGATTTAGGCGAATTTAGCGACCCACTACTTTATACCACTCGCGAGCGAACGCAGAGCGTGTTTGCTGCCACCTTATCAGGTGATTCAAGTGCCATATTTGAACTACCTGCCGGTTATGTCGATTTTGCAATTGGTTATGAATACCGCAAAGAAACGGGCAAGCAAACACCGGGAGATGCATTTAGAAATGGCACTAGTTTTGCCGCTGTTAGCGCCTTTGATATGGATGCCAGTTTTGACAGTAGTGAGTTCTATGCAGAACTATTAGTGCCGATCTTAGTTGATATGCCATTTGCAAAAGAGCTTAGTTTTGAGGGCGCGTATCGTATTTCTGATTACTCAAACACTGAAGCAGAAGACACCTATAAACTGGGCATAAACTGGGCAATTAACGATGATATCCGTATCCGTGCGAATAAACTTACGGCATTTAGAGCACCTAACTTAGGTGAATTTGCCAGCCCAATCACCTCTCTTTCACTGGCATTGTTTGATCAAGATAGCGACCAATTCGTGCCACGTTTAGCAGGTCGTTTTAATGGTGATCCATGTTTGCTAGGTACGGGTGACGCAGCACAATGTGCCGCATTTGGCGCACCTGCAGTTGGTACTGAATTTGATAGCAGCTCTGCCGCTTATACTTACGGTGGTAACCCAGATATAAAACCAGAACAAGCTGAATCAGATACTTTAGGCGTGGTTTACACACCCAGTTATATCGATGGCTTCGATGTATCTATAGATTATTACAGCATTCGCGTAACTGATGCAGTAAGCCAAATCCAGCCAGGTGCAGCATTACAGAGCTGTTATATTGACGATCCAAATCCTAATAACCCATTGTGTGGCGCAGTATTACGCGATCCAAACACAGGCTTTATTAGCACCGCGATCGTAAATGACTTTAACCTTGCAGCGATTGAACAAGCTGGTATCGATTTAGCAGCCAACTATGTATTTGATGCACCAATGGATTTAGGCGGTCGCTTTAGGCTCTCATACCAAGGTAACTTTGTAACAAAACAAACTCGCCAAAATAATAGCACCGTAGCAGAAGTTGATTGTAAAGGTACTTATGGTAGTGCTTGTTCAGGCGATTTTGCGAGTATCTTACAAGCCGATTATAAACACCGCGCCACCTTTGATTGGCAGCTAGATACCATGAACTTCCAATTAGGCTGGCGCAGAATCGGTGAAGTAGACTACGCTGTAGATAGAACAGAAACAATTTCAGCACAAGACTACATGGACTTTGCTGCATCGTGGCAAGCAACCGAGACTATCGCGGTTAACTTTGGCATCGATAACCTGTTTGACAAAGCACCACCAACACCTGACATTGGCGCTAATCACTTTAATACTGTGAGTGATTACAGCGTTATTGGCCGTACACTAGGGGTTGCAGTTCGTTACTCACCGAGTTTTTAGTTAATCCCCTATTGCCTATAGCAGCACAGGATTAAACCCTTAAAGCGCACCCTGCCCGGTGCGCTTTTTCTTGGTTCAATGTTAATCAAACCTATGCAGCGATAGAAACCGTAATTTTAACGGTTAAGTAAAGATGCTGTATAGTTGCTCAGTGCTCGCGTAAGATTTGCTAATAGTGATTGTTGCATTACACTTTGCTTGCTAAACAAGGCATTACTCAAACTGTATCTCTATCGGCTCGCTAAGCATTTCATCACGGCTTACAGCAACAACTCGGATATGTGAAAGCGCAAGTCCATTGTTGTTATTCTCAACTGTGATTGAGCGCATTATTGATGGGTAAATTTTATATTGCCAATCATCGCCATATTTAAGATAAACAAGCGTTTTAAATACATGCTCAGGTTGCGCATGATGCCAACTCAGTTTTGTCACCTGTGCATATTGGTTATAGCTCACTGCAGGTTTACTCACCTCCTGAACTGGTAACCAATTTGATAGCGGCAGTAATGCTTGATGTTGAAACACGCCCTTTTCTATCACCTGAGAAAAGTCAGCTTTTTCTAATGATTTTACATTCCAAAATACAACGCCTGGCGAGTTATTAAGCATCGCCCGATTGATCATAATTTGGTTAACGACTTCGTCGATTCCTGCATCCGTATTTGCTATCAGTGTGTTGATACCTGGCCATAAATGACGATTTTGAGTATTTTGCGATTGCCACCACGCAATTAACAATGGATAGCTTTGCGAGTATTGGTTGATAGGCCAATATAATTGCGGAGTAAAATAATCAAGCCAACCTTCATTTAGCCATAGTTTGGCATCGGCATAAAGCTTTTCATACTGATCTAAACCACGGATCGTAGCCGGTTGCTTTGGACGATATATCCCAAATGGACTAATACCTACTTGTACATGTGGCTTCAGCTGTTTTACTTGCTCATAGAGCGTTTTTGTAAATTGATTCACGGCAGCTCGACGCCAGTCACCTTTACTTAATTTACCTCCTTGTTTTTGATAATCTAAATATTGGCTTTGATCAGGAAAGTCTTCACCTTCGTTGTATGACGGATAAGGATAAAAATAATCATCATAATGAAGGCCGTCAATGTCATAGTTTTCTACCAATTCTAATAACGTCGTAATACTATAATCAATAACAGACTGATTAGTTGGAATAAACCAGTGCATACCATTTTTAAGCTGTACGACATCTTCAGCCATTTGCACACTCATTGACTGCTCACTGACACTTCCACCTGATGGGTGATGAACTCGATAAGGATTGAACCACGCATGCAGCTTTAAACCCCGTTTGTGCGCTTGTTCAATCCAAAATTGCAACGGATCATAAAAAGGTTCCGGCGCTTGCCCTTGCTTACCGGTTAAATAGTAAGACCATGGCTCAGTAGAGCTTTGGTAAAGTGCATCAGCTTGTGGCCGAACTTGAAAGATAACTGTATTAAAATTATTCGTTTGCAGCGTATCTAATATTTTTATTGCTTGACGTTTTTGCTCATCAACAGGCAAGCCTGGTTGCTGCGGCCAGTTAATATTCGCAACAGTCGCAACCCATGCGGCGCGAAATTCACGAACAACATCTTCGGTATGAATAATTGCAAGCAGTGGGTTAGGTTGTTGTTTAGTAGTAGGTGTTAAAGGAGCGGACTGACAAGCGATTAAAGTAACAGATATGAGCACAGAGAAAATTACTCGGATCATCATTGATTTCCTAATAAGTGAAAAAATATAGCCGATAGTGAGGACTATCGGCTATTTATATCGTATATGGGGGGAATTAAAATTTATACTGGACGCCGAGTAAGAATCTACGACCATAATTATGAATAGCAAGTGGACGATTGCTATCTGACATACCAGTGCTGTTACTTGACATTGAACGCTGGTCTTCATCGGTTAAATTAATGGCTTGAAATACCACATTCAGATTATCAGTCACATTGTAGCTAAGGTTCAAATCATATTGACCAAAGTCATCAATGTACTGGTTGAGTCCTAAATAAGTTGTATAAAAGTATTCAGAACGGTAAGTATATGAAACCCTTGCACTAAAGCCCATATTCTCGTAATACACTGTGGCATTGAAGGTATCTTCTGAATTATTAGGCAGAACGGCTTCTTCTCCTGCAGCGACCTGCTCAGCTGTTTGCTCAAGCTCTGCATCTGAGTAAGTATAGTTAGTTTGAATACCAAAACCATAACCTAGCTTTTGCGTATAATTAACTTCAAAGCCTGAGTTTTCGCCGCCTAAACCATTTAATGGTTGAGTGATCAAGAAAGTACGCAGTTCTTCAGCACCGGTATCTGGATCAGTCCACATCCACTCTTTATCAACAGTGCTATTTGTAATGTATGAATCGATATCTTTATAAAAGTAAGCTAATGATAAGATAGATGACTCATTAAAATACCATTCAGCTGATAAGTCATATTGCGAAGCACGATATGGTTTTAAATCAGGATTACCTTCATTACCCTTACAGCCTGTTGCTGCAGTGCAATAACCACTTTTACGCGCTGATAAAAAGTCATAATCTGGACGAGACATAACTTTTGCTGCAGCAAAACGCAGGATGATCTCATCGCTGTAATCATAAGCGATATTTAAACTCGGTAGAAAGTCGTCATAACTAGTAGAAAAACCAACTTCTTCGATATTTTGCGGATCAAAACTACGGCCCGTATATTGTAGTGACTGCGAGTCAACATCGGTTTTGACAGCTCGAACACCTAAGTTACCGCGAATATCACTGAATGAAAACAATGCTTTTACGTAACCGGCAGTAATGGTTTCTTGCAAGTCATATGTATAATCTAGATGTTCATAAGGCGCTGTTGATGGTTCGGTAGAAGCAATCCAATTACTATAAGCGGCATTATCAAATTGCCATAAAATGGCATTCTCACCACCCATAAAATCATTAACTGTGGTAGTTGCAAACTGGCCTAAATTATTCGTACTGCCATCAGCCCCCTTTTTAGGATAATTTGCTTTAATTAAGTTTGCGGCTTTACTGTGTTCTCGGTATTTGACCCCAGTTTTTATCGCCGTAAAGTAATCATTATCGAGTCGATACTCAAAATCAAATTGCACATATTTCTCATCGGAATCATTCGCGATATCATTTTTATGATTGTAGTCTAAGCGATAATCGGCAGGCGTAAGAGAATCTGATAATACAACTTCGGGCATACCATTTTCGATGCTGTACGAAGCGTCAGTGTTTGCGTAGTACTCTGAATATACGTCACTTACTGCGCCTTCAGCTTTACTATAGCCAAACTGTGTTGTCAGAGTGTAGTTATCTTTTGCATAGGTAACTTTAATATCGTGAGCTTGAGTTTTAAATTCACCTTGGTATCCGGCATTTCCGTAATAGCCTAAATTATTATGGGCAGGTAAAGTCCCAGCAACTACAGTACCATCGACAATATCAGCTTGCTCAATATTGCCAATGTTTTGTAATATAAAACCACTCGAATAAGTACCGTATGACTCATGCTCAGATTTTGAATACAAGTTATTAAATACGATATCTAAGTTTGCTGAAGGCGCGTATTGCAAGGTAGCCGTCACTGTATTTAAATCAGAGTCACTGGCATAGCGATTATAACCTACTGCCCCAGGGTAATACTCATTATTGCCATCACCATTGGCATCTGTACTTCGGTAACCAAATCTTACCTCTTTACTGTCTCTTTGGGTTGCGAGTTCTTTGCGCACAAAGCCCACATTAAAACCAAAGTCTTCTGCTTCATTTTTCCAAGAATATAAACCTGAAATATAGGGTTTAGTTTCATCGGCATTTTCAAAATGAAATGCTTTCACTGACAATGCGGCATAGTTAGATTCACTGTCCAGTGGCTTGCGTGTTCTAACCACCACAGTGCCGCCAATTGAACCTTCATCAACATCAGCCTCAGCTGACTTAAACACTTCTAAAGTATCTACTAACTCTGCAGGCAAAAGTGAATAGTTAAAACCACGTGATGGACGAGTGATAGACGCTGATGCCGTCGCTGAAGCAACACTCTGACCATTTAATAAGGTAATGTTTAGATGGGGTGCTGTACCACGAATACTTACTCGGTCACTTTCTCCGCCTAAGTCTTTTTCAACTTGCACACCCGGAATACGTTGCAGGGCATCGGCTACCGTTTGGTCAGGGAATTTACCGATATCTTCTGCAGATACCGCATCAACAACACTGTTAGCAAACCGTTTCATATTGAGGCTCTTCTCGACAGACGCAGCGTAGCCTTTTACCTCTATACGTTCGATATCTTCTTTTGTTAAGTTTTCTTTGTCTAATTGCTCTGCATCATTAGCAAAAGCCGTACTAGAAGCTGAAATAACCAAAGTGGCGAGTAATGATTTTTTGAATTGAGCTGTAATTGTGTGGAATTTATTATTCATAGTATAAGCATTTAACCTTTTTATATTGCAAAGTACTTGTACGGCTTCAGCTAATTTAAAATAGCTAAATCAAGACATATTTTATAGTTTTGTTACCTGCTGTTAACTTAGTCAAAAAAATACACAAGGTCAATATAATTTATTCCAAAATTAATAAATATTTACAATTTATAATTCCAAAAATACACAGAATGTCCTTTAGTCGCTATCTAAATAAAGCACTTAAATTTATGAAAAATGAGAGCCTTATAAATAAGTACAATTAAAACAAAAGATTAACGATATAGTGAACTTCGAGGTTAATTTAAATTACGCAGTAGTAAGATACCGTAATTTAAATTAGGTTGGCGCAGAATTGGCAAATTGGACTACTTTGTCGATAACTTAGGGGGCCTTGTAAGCAAGTAGTACTGATCTGTTATTGTAGCTACTGAGGTTTTTGCTGGTTTTCGAGCTTCAGTAAATATTTAGCAGCTCGACGGCTCCCGCGTTGCTGGTTTTTTGGCTAATTGCAGCGCATGATAAATAATATGTTTAGTTGCTTTACTCAACGCCACAAAACATTTTAGCTTGGGGTTTTGCATCTAACGCTAATAAAAAATCATCAGGGAACTGCATTTCGTTTGATATCGAATACGCTGTATCCCAGCGCTCATAAGCTTTTGCCAAACACACTGGGATCATTTGGGCTTATTACATTAAGCCCGATTCAATTAACTGTGCCACATAGTTTTAGTTTTTGACCAAACACTGTTAGATCTGATCTGCGAAGAGTAAAACATGGTAAGTACGAATCACCATCTAAGGATTTTTTAATGCCATCAATCCATAGCTCTGCACAATCAAAATGATTTTCTTCAAGCCAAGCATAAAACTCTCTGTTGATGCAAAAGACTTGATATTAAATGCTTCAAATTTTCCAATTTACTTAAAACTCAATCACTTCAATCGCACCGCGTTTTTGCATAGTTACAAACAGCTTGGTTTGCTGGTCATTAAATGCCATATTGGTTGGATGCTGCCCTGTTAAAGTATAGGTTTGCAATATCTTACCTACGGGGCTAATTTTTAAAATAACACCTGCGCCATAACGGGCTACATACAGGTTACCTTGGTTATCAACACGCATGCCGTCCATACCATGGTCGTCAAATGTGATCAGCGGCTGCTTATTGCTGATGTTTAGCTCACTATCAAGATCATACTGCCAAATAACACGCTGCACGCTTTCGTTTACGTAGAGTTTACTATTGCTGTTATTAACCGCCACACCATTGGTGGTGCCCATATTCTCTTCTAATAATTGAGTACTGCCATCTGTATTTATACGCCATAATTTGCCGGTAGCATCAGCCCAATTAGGGTCGCTGGCAAATAATACACCGCGTTTGGTAATCGCAATATCGTTTGGTTGATTCATGGTTTTATTATGAGCAAAAACCTCAACGCTTTTACTATTAGCAGGCACTTTTAAAATATTATGATTTACATAATCCGCAATATAGAGATTACCTTGGCTATCAAATTGCAAACCATTACCAACGCTGTCATTTGGCAACTTTAAAAATAAGCTGGCTTTACCATTGTTATCAACCTTACCAATAGTGCCCTGCTCAGCAAAATTAACTGCGTATAAATGCTGCTTATAAAAAACAGGTCCTTCAACGCCTTGAGTAAACACATTATCAGGCACAAACTCCTTACTGTGCTGCGCAATACTGGTAGCACTAAAAAGTGCTGCACAGCTCAATCCACAGATCATCGCTTTCATTTTATTATTATTCCTAATTTAAATTATTACTGGTGAAGATGCTCAAAATAGGGAAATTGTCTTCGCCAAACGACAGCGTTAATGAGCGTTGCTCGCCATCCTCTAGTTTAATGTTTTCAGCCAAGGAAATCGGGGCAACTCGCCGCCCATCAGCAAATAACGCCATAATATGTTCAGCTTGTAAAATGCGTGAACCTGACGCGTCATTACGAATTGTCACCACTGCGACTCGTCGGCCTTGCTCACTACTCATAAAAACGGAATTAACCACTGTAAAATCACTTTTTTTTGGAGTAATTTTCGCATCATTTTCAAAACTAAACTGCATTCCCTGTAACGCAACTTGATCGACCGACAATACTTCATCATTTGCCTTTACCAAACCGCTCACAAAAGCACTGACTAGCAGTGGCAGTAAAACCAACAGTTGTATTTTCATTTCATTCCCTCGCTAACAACATCTATCTAAAGGTTATTTTTAACACAACTTGTTCTTAAATGGCAGAACAAATCACCACTATTGCACTGCTGCAAAAATGATTCTCTGCACAGCGATAAACTAATCCATACGCAGCATTGAATTTGCTCATCTTAGCCCTAAGTTCATACATTAAGCATTTAACTCGCTGCAGACAACTAAGCATTTAGATTTACAGTACTTATACGCAGCTCTTTTTAACTGGATACGGAAAACAATTATGCAAGCTATTTCAAATAAACAATTTACTCTAAAGTCTCGTCCTCATGGTGCGCCAACGCTTGATAACTTTGCACTTAAAAGCGTACAAATGCCTGAACTACAACAAGGTGAAGTATTACTACGCACTATTTATTTATCATTAGACCCATACATGCGTGGCCGCATGAGTGATGCGAAATCATATGCTGATCCGGTAGAAATTGGCGATGTCATGGTTGGCGCAACCGTGTGCCAAGTAGAAGCGTCTAAAAACGATAAATTTAGCGAAGGCGAATGGGTACTAGCCTATACAGGCTGGCAGGAATATGCGATTTCAAATGGCGAAGGATTAATGCCATTAGGCAAAGAGCCAAGTAATCCATCGTATGCATTAGGTATTATGGGTATGCCTGGCTTTACCGCTTATATGGGGCTACTTGATATTGGTGCACCAAAAGAAGGTGAAACAGTGGTCGTAGCTGCTGCAACAGGCCCAGTAGGTGCAACTGTTGGGCAAATTGCTAAACTCAAAGGTTGTAAAGTAGTTGGTGTGGCAGGCGGCAATGAAAAATGCCAATACGCAGTCGAAAAGCTTGGTTTTGATGCTTGTATTGACCACCGCAGCGATGACTTTGCCAAACAGTTAGCTGACGCATGTGATGCAGGTATTGATGTTTATTATGAAAATGTGGGCGGAAAAGTCTTTGACGCCGTATTACCATTATTAAACACCGCTGCGCGCGTACCATTATGTGGCTTAGTGTCGCAATATAATGCCACTGAGTTACCACAAGGGCCCGATCGTATGGGGGCTCTGATGGGTCAAATTCTCTCTAAGCGCATTCGTATGCAAGGCTTTATTATCTTTGATGATTATGGCCATCGTTATGATGAGTTCGCCACTGATATGCAAAAATGGCTCAGCGAAGGAAAAATTCATTACCGTGAACATTTAGTAACAGGTTTTGAAAATACCGTATCAGCGTTTAACGATATGATTGACGGCAAGAACTTTGGCAAAACGGTAGTACAAGTAAATAAACCGCTTTAAATTTACCCTGCGCAGCACCGGCTGCGCTTTTAAGGATAACTATGATTAAGTTACATCATTTAAATAAATCACGCTCTAAACGTATTATTTGGTTACTCGAAGAGCTAGACGTTGACTACGAAATTGTGGCTTATCAACGCAACAGTGAAACCTTTTTAGCTCCTGATGAGCTTAAAGCGATTCATCCACTCGGCAAATCACCAGTCATTGAAGACAATGGCCAAATCATTGCTGAATCAGGTGCGATCACCGACTATTTGATCAGTAAATACGGCAACGGTAAGTTTGCGCCAAGCCGTGACAGCAAAGACTATATTGACTACCAGCAATGGCTGCACTTCGCTGAAAGCTCAGCAATTTTACCGCTATTATTAAAAATGTTTGTGAAAAAAGATGGCGCTAAAACGCAATTTTTAGAAGGCTATGCTGATGCAGAAACCGCCAAAGTTATTAGTTACTTTAATGACCGCTTAGAAGGTAAACGTTATTTAGTGGGAGACTCTCTAACCGGTGCTGACTTTATGATGTCGTTTATTGTTGAGATTGTTAAAGATGCAGGTCAACTAGCACATTTTAAAAATCTCGTTAAATACGATGAGCAATTACAAACTCACGAGAAATTTCATTCCGCTAACGAGTTAGAGGCAAAGTACGACTAAGTTAGTTTTCGTTTTGGCTGTTTAAGGTAGTTTTACAGCTAAGCGATGCACTCATTCCGGTTCGGTCTATCGAGATAGATTTTTTTAAGCTTTACAATTCAAAAGTGCAGTTGCTCATTAATTTGACTACTGCACATTAATTGTTCAACATTAACATTATTGATACATAACTGATTATTAGAAAAGTAAATTCGTTTTGTAAGTCATTCCACTTAACGAATTACGTTGAGCTATAATCAGCCAATATAAAATCGCACCAAATAATACTGGAAAACATATGACCATAAATATGCGCCTCGCCACTGGTTTTGGAGTGATCTTATTAATGATGCTCACATTAACCATTATTGGCACATCTCAAGTAAGTCAAATTGACAATAATATAAGTGAAATTAACGATATAAATTCTGTTAAGCAGCGTTATGCTATTGATTTTAGGGGCGCAGTACATGATAGGGCAATAGCAATACGGGATGTGGTGCTATTAACAAATGCTAGTGATTTAAGCGATACGATTAGCTTAATAAATGAGCTCAATAACAATTACCAAATATCGCATGAAAAAATGGCGAGCTTGGTTGATCAAATGACTGATCACGAGCGCTCCCTAATGAAAAAAATTGATAAGATAGAAGAGCATACCCTCCCCTTAGTGGAAAATATTATCGCCGCTAAACGTGCTAATAATATAACGCACGCAACTATGCTATTACTAACCGATGCGCGTCCCTCATTTGTAGAATGGTTGGACAGCATTAATCAATTCATCAATCTGCAAGAGCAAACAAATCATAATTTAACGGATAAAACACGTGAGATAACCAGCTCATTTGAGCTATGGATGATTTCATTAACTGCACTGGCTGTTATTATTGGCGCTGTAATTGCCTATATTATTAGTTCAAAAATTAAAAATGCAGTAGGCGGTGAACCTCAAGAAGCAGCAGAAGTAATTGCACGTATCGCTAAAGGTGATTTAACCACTGAAATAAATTCCTGCTGCCCTAATAGTATGATGGCATCAGTTCAAGTAATGCAAAAAGAATTGAAAGCTATCGTCAATAGCATTATTGATTCTTCACAAGAGCTTTCATCTCATTCAGCAAGTGTCGCCTCAGGCTCACAACAAGCACTTTATGCCGCAGATAATCAAGTTACGCTAACTAACTCTGCCGTCACCAATTTAGCCAATATGAGCCATAGCATTCACTCAGTTGCCAGTGCAGTAAAACAAACTGAAGATAATTCAAAAATTACCGCACAATTATCACAACAAGGTAGTCAATCGGTGCAAAAAGTAGCAACCGAAATTGGCGGCATATCAACTACAGTGAAAGCAACAGTCAAACAAGTAAACATACTACAAAATCATGTTAAAAACATTGGTGATATATTAAGTGTGATACGTAGTATTTCAGATCAAACTAACTTGCTAGCGCTAAATGCAGCTATTGAAGCCGCTCGTGCAGGCGAATCTGGACGTGGTTTTGCCGTTGTAGCTGATGAAGTTAGGCAACTCGCCCAACGTACAGGTGATGCGACCGGTGATATTGAGAAAATGATTTTACAGATCCAAGATAATACCCAAGCATCTGTCACGGCGATGGAAACCACAGTACCACAAGTAGAAAGTGGTTTATTATTGATGGATGAAGCCAATCAACTACTGCAAGAGATACAACAACAAGCCAATGATTCCTTGGAAAAAGTGCTTGAAATTGTCGACTCAACATCAGTGCAAGTTGCCACGGTGTCAGAAATTAGTTCTGGTGTAGAGGAAATCGCTAACATGTCCAAGGAAACCAGTTTATCCTTAAAAAACAATGCACAAGAAGCAGTCGCATTAGCTGAGTTATCAAAAACACTGAAGCAGTACATTAGCTATTTCAAAGTGAACTAAAGAGCGCTTTAATACTTTAATCTACTAATCTATACCCTACCGCAGGCTCAGTAAGTAAATACTTTGGGCTTGCGGGATTTGCCTCTAATTTTTGCCTTAGCTGCGCTACATGCACACGCACATATTCAGGACGATTTATATATTGCTCTCCCCATATATGGCTTAATATTGCATTATGAGTCAATACCTTATCTTTATTTTGAAATAATAACAGTAAGATTGCATATTCCTTTTTAGTCAGCTTAACCTCATTGTCACCAACACGTACAATATGCTTATTTGGGTCGATACAAATGTCGCCACATTGCAACGCAAAACTGACTTGATTATTAGTACGCAGTAACACCCGAATACGCGCTAATAGTTCATTGGCGCTAAAAGGTTTAGTCAGGAAGTCATTGGCCCCATTATCAAGCGCCGTAACTTTTTCCACTTCACCATCACGGGCTGAAAGCACTAATACCGGTAACTGGCTCCATTGCCTAAACTCCACTAGCCAGTCTTGACCATCCATATCCAAAAGCCCTAAATCTAATAATACAAGGTCATAACTTTGCTCACTTAAAAGTGCAAAACCATCCAGCCCTTTATCACAAATACTCAGCCCATAGCCACTGGCTTGAAGTAAGGTTTTTAAAAAGCTTTGCAACGGCGGAGAATCTTCAAGTATTAAGATTTTAGTCATTATTTTTTATCCAGATTAATTTTGCCAAGGCCATTTCTGTATCGTTATCTATCGTCAGTGAAAATGTGCCTTGATGAAACTTAGCAACCACATCACAAATTACACTGCCAAGCCCTACACCTTCATCAGCACTTGCCTGTGGCTTGCTAATTAATTTATTGCTCAATAGTAATTGATAACTCACCGCTGACTCGTAACGGCTTTGGGTAAATTCAACAACCACCTCACCATCACCATAACGCCATGCATTTTCGAGCATATTTGCCAGTGCTATTTCTAACAGTGTCACATCGCCTTGGCAGCTCGAATTGGCATCAATATTTGTTGTTACCACAAAATGCGCTAATTGCTGCTGCCTACGTGCTTTTGCTTCGCTTAGCAAAGCTTGCAAGTTAATTGTTTGCCAGCACAGGTTTTCGCCCATTTTATTTACTCGGCTAAGCTCCATCACCTTGTCAAAATGCTGATTAAGAATTTTACTTTGCTCATAAATATTACCGGCCTGCTCTTTTATTATCGCTTCACTGAGTGTGATCTCATCATCGGCCAACATGCTTGAGGCGCCCATAATAGTTGCCAGTGGCGTGCGCAAGTCATGAGATAAACTGCGTAATAATGCATTTTTAGCACGCTCGAGTTCAGCTTGAACTGAAATTGCCGCCGACTGCTGCCTCAGTAATGTTTTCTCATGTACCTGATACAACAATGAAATTGCGGTATTTACGAAGCTCTTTTGTCCTTCAGACAGTAACGTTGCAAAAGCAAACCCCCCCATACTTCGCTCTTTATCACTTAATAGCATAAATTCGCCTGCCACTTGCTGACGCATTTGTTGAAATTGGCAAGTAATGGCCAAATGCTCGCTAATAAGCTGCTGAAAGTACTGCTTTTGCTCATCCAGTGTGTCTAAACTATTTAATCCTTTAGCCAGCTCATACAGTGTTCGACTATTACTCGCGTGTAATTGTACATCTCGCACCTTAGTGTTTAATTCGCCCGCTAACTGGCTGATCATCAATCCCACAATGAGCATCACGATAAAAGTAACTAGATACTCAATATTTTCAATATGAAAAGTAAAATACGGGGTAACAAAAAACCAATCGGTACACGCTACACTGACCAAGGTGGTAATGGCTGCAACGCGTCGGTTACTGCGAACTGCAACCCAGGCGACCCATAACAGCTGTAGCATCACGATGTCGGTGGTCGAAAACCAATCTCGTAACGGATAAATCGCCATAACCACAATGATCGGCATTATCACCGCCAAAAAAAATGCTTTATATTTGCTTGGTTTGCCCTGCACTTGATTCATTAACGATTCCTCTGACAATTAACTACATAGGTTACTGCCTTTTCAATATTGCCTCTATAAAGTTTTTATAAAGTTTTTTATCTCATTTATAAAATCTTTATAAAGCTTTGCAGTGCAGCGCTGACTTTACTATTTGATCCCGTATATTCAACTCAACTTTAGTGATTGCGTGTTACCTGCTATAGGTATTTGATAAGGCGTATTGATGATAAATTGGAAAATCACCTTAAGACTACTCGCCTTTCCTATTATTTGGATGGGAGTGGTACAACTGGTCTTTGCAGCGCTTTCATTATTTATTTTTAAAGACCGAGTTATTAGCGCGTTTCTTATTCCTGGCGCAACGATGATCTCTGTCGCTTTAGTGCTACTTATCAATTTACGTAAAACTGATCTAACCGCCGCAACATTTAGAGATGCACTTATTTACGCCACAGTAACGTGGATTATAGCCGGTGTGTTAGGCGCCATTCCTATTCTAGTCGTCACTGGCGTTAACTTTAGCGACGCGGTATTTGAGTCAATCAGCGCCTTAACTACCACTGGTGCAACCATGTTATCCGGGCTCGATAACATGCCTGCTAGCTTTTTATTGTATCGACAGTTCTTACAATGGATGGGCGGTTTAGGCATTGTAATTTTTGTAGTGGCTATTTTACCTATGTTGAATATTGGTGGCATGAAATTATTAAAAGCAGAAACACCAGGCCCCATTAAAGACGAAAAATTAACTCCGCGCGTTGCCAGTACCGCTCATTATTTATGGGGCGTTTATTTAGCAATCACCGTACTTTGTACTTTAGCCTATTATGCTGGCGGAATGAGTTTTTACGATGCGATCGCACATGCCTTTACCACGGTTTCAACTGGGGGCTTTTCAACCCATGATGCCAGTATGTGGTATTACCACAGCCACTTACTGCTGTGGATAGCTAATGTATTTATGCTTGCAGGAGCGATTAACTTTGCCTTGCACTTCAAAGTAGCGCACAAAAGAGCCATTACTAGTTATTATCATGATGAAGAGACGCGTTATTTTATTTATATAGTGGTGCTTTTATCGGTTCTTTTAACCACCATGCTACTGCTTAAAGACAGCTACTCAAATGTACTTGAAGCATTTAGTTTCTCTACATTTCATATTATTTCTTTTATTACCAGCACCGGTTATGGCGCAGCAGGCTTTACTGACTGGCCAGCTGAGGCTGGGTTTTTACTGGTTATTGCCGGCTATCTTGGTGGTTGTGCAGGTTCAACGGCTGGCGGAAATAAAATAATTCGTAACATTATTGTTGGCAAAATGATTAATAACAATATTAAACAGCTGCTTCACCCAAGAGCGATATTTACACTTAAATATCAAGGCTCGCCCGTTAAAGAAGATGTACGCCATGCAATTATGGCATTTATGACCTTTGCTGTTGGTTCAAGCTTACTATTTACAATGTTGCTTATGGCAACGGGTCTGAATTTTTGGAGCGCATTTACTGCAGTAGCTGCATGCGTCAATGTACTTGGCCCTGGATTTGGTGAAGTTGGCGCTAACTTTCAACCCGTTTCAGACACCGGTATTTGGATACTCTCGGTCGCTATGATCGTGGGTCGGTTAGAATATTTTACTGTTTTTGCACTTTTTACTCATAGCTTTTGGAAAAAATAACGAAGGAATAATATGGCACATTTTACAGTTATTGGTTTAGGCCGCTTTGGCATTGCAGCAAGTCTTGAGTTGATCCATTTAGGGCACACAGTGACTGGCGTTGATAGCAACCCAAAACTCGCCGAAAAGTATGTTGAGCACTTATCAGAGACAGTGGTATGCGATTCAACGGATGAAGCGGCGTTAAAGGAGCTCGATTTAGCAAATAGTGAAGCGGTCTTAGTCGCAATTGGTGAAGATATGCAGTCCAGCATATTATGTACCTTAGCACTAAAAAATTTAGCGGTTAAACAAATATGGGTTAAAGCCAGCACCAAAGCGCATCATACGATTATATCAAAGTTGGGTGTCTCGCGTATTATTCACCCAGAAGAAGAAATGGGAGTGCGCGTTGCACAAGCGCTAAACTACCCAATAGTGAATGATTATATTTCCTTAGGTAATGGTTTATACGTGGTAGAAGTGAGTATCAAAGCGCATTTACATCAAACACAATTAGGCCATTTACTAAAAGAAATCAAAGCGTCAATTGACCCGCTACTGGTTAAACGAGGCAAACAAACATTTGTAAAATTAACGGATGACTTTGAATTGCTCGAATACGACACGCTGCTGTTATCTGGTAACCGTGTACAATTAAACTATCTTGCGCCAAGGCTGTTATAACCATGGTTTTATGGCATCCACTAAAAACTGCTATCGAACGCAGCCCTAGCGGCAATAAAAAAATCAATGCTGCACCGCCGCTTATTTTGTGCTGCAGCTTTTTGATATTAATCGCACTAGGGGCTTTAGCATTAAAGCTGCCTTTTGCCACCAATGAACCTATTTCGTGGATACAAAGTGCCTTTACTGCAACATCGGCGGTAACCGTCACCGGATTAGTTGTGGTAGACACAGGCTCCACATTTACCCCTTTTGGCCAAGGGGTGATCGCGCTATTAATTCAACTTGGTGGCTTGGGTTTGATGACATTTGCAGTGGTAACCTTGCTGGCACTGGGTAACAAAGTTGGCTTTATTCAAAAAACAGTGACTAAAGCCGCTTTTAATCAAACAGATACATCAACACTTTTGAGTACGGCAAAATCAGTGCTGCTTTTTGCCATCATTGTAGAGTCACTCGGTGTTGTTATTTTAACGCTGGACTGGCTCCCTGAGCTGGGCTTACAAACCAGTTTTTTCCATGCGTTGTTTTATACCATTAGTGCATTTAATAATGCGGGATTTGCGCTTAGCCCCAACAGCCTAATGCAGTATGTTGACGATCCCGTGATCAATCTTACCATTACTGGTTTGTTTATTATCGGTGGCCTAGGTTTTACGGTACTTATGGATGTGTATAAATCAAAACGTTGGGCAGCCCTTAGCACCTATAGTAAGTTAATGCTGATCAGCACGGTTATCATCAATATTGTAGCGCTGGTGCTGATTTACGTTATTGAATATGACAATCCAAAAACACTGCAACCCTTGTCAGAAGTCGGTAAATGGCTAGCTGCTTGGTTTCAAGCCGTAACACCGCGTACGGCTGGATTTAATACCATTGCTATAGAAGAGCTGAGAAATGCCAGTACCGCATTAACAATGATGTTAATGTTTATTGGTGGCGGCTCACTCAGTACCGCAAGTGGTATAAAAGTAGTGACTTTTGTGGTGTTGATTTTAGCAACTTACAGCTACTTACGCCGCGATAAAGGCGTTACTGTGTTACGCCGAGAAATCGACAAAGAATCTGTTTATAAAGCACTGGCTTTAACCCTTGTTTCAGCGGGTATAACATGGCTGGCTATTTTTACTTTACTGATTGTTGAAGATGCGCCTTTTTTAGATGTCGCCTTTGAGGCTGTGTCTGCACTTGGCACTGTAGGATTGTCGCGGGGTTTAACTGCTTCTCTTTCTCCGCTGGGCGAATTTATCATTATGTTTTTAATGTTTATGGGAAGGATTGGCCCCTTAACCATTGCCTACTTTTTAGCGAGTCCTCGCAGTAGGAAACTAAGATATCCAAGCGCACAATTATCGATTGGCTAAATAGCAGAGCTGGGAGAATCTCAAACTAAATCCCAGCTAATACTCGCTCAGTGACGTACTAGCTTGATGCCATTTAAAATTCGCCACATACTAACAGACGATTTTCATAGGTTAAAAACACAGATAATAACGCAGACACCCATCTTAATTTCGTAACTAATAACGCAGACACCCATCTTAATTTCGTAATAAGTAGACTAAAAATTGATTGGAAAATAACAAGAAAATAACAAAGACACCCATTGTTAATTTATGGAATACAGCCAAAAATTAACCATAATGGTTTAAGAGCTTGCATAAAGATAATAACACAGACACCCATCTTAATTTCGTAATGTGTAAACTAAAAATTGATTGAAAAATAACAAAGACACCCATTATTAATTTATGGAATACAGCCAAAAATTAACCATGATGGTTTAAGAGCTTGCATAACGAATATGAGGTTGGTTAATGGTTCTGAATTGAATTGAATAAAATTTAACTATCGATACATTAATACACTAACGACAAAAAAACCTTCAAACCAGCGCTTGCTATGCAGGAGAAAAAGCTGTTCATTTGCAGTAATCAACTAATGTAAGCTAACAAAACTCGTCAGCGCGAACCTTTATTTATCAGCTTGGTTATCAAACTAAAAGTGAGGATACCTAAAGCATCAGCAAGTAGATCAGCGATGTCTAAGGTTCTACTAGGTATGAAGTATTGGCTTAGCTCTTCCAATAAAACGAATAGAAACACGACGCTCGAACCAATATACAAATTGCATGACAATACTGAATATGATTTTAGCTTAAACGCAAAATTAGCACCTAGAGTAAGCAAACCAAATAAACAAAAGTGCCCTACTTTATCGCCATAAGGGATACTTCTAACAAGCTCAAAGAAAATACTATGTTGCCCCGTATTAGCTTGGTATATGACCCATATAATAAAGCTAAGAAAAGTAACTGACACAATAGTGATTAATTTATGCATGATTGTTTAATGCTATTGTTGAGTTACCAACCATAGCCGAATAGCGATTATGATTCAATCACTTAGTAATCTACTGCTAAAGCAACCATCAGATCCCTGCAAGGTCACGCTCGGTGATGCACTCGTCCGATGCCATTTCAAATTCGCGGCATACTAACGGGCGGTTTTCGTAGATTGAACACATTAAGGTATTGCGGTCGAGTGCTTGGCACCAACCATCATCGGCGCGTTTCATCACTTCGCTGCCCCATTTATCATATTCAATATAATGAAACGGCACGCCAGTGTCGGTCACTATACGCACTTCTAACTGACAACAACATGCTTGGCAATTAGCACAAGTAACAGGCTCAGGGGCTGATGTAATATTTTTTACTGCAATGACGGTTTCATCGGGGTGAACAATCTGGGGCATAAAGGCTTACTTTTAAGAATAAGCCCCTAGCATACCTGAGTGAATTTAACGCGCCAGTAATTTCGTTTTTATTTCACTGTAACGCTGCTGCTCACACAAACCAAAACCACTGAGTTGACGCACTTTGTTACGCGCAAATAACGGTACGCTCATTCCCGCTAAAAAGCGGCATTGGGTTTCAATACCTATATTATGTATACCTTTACTGGCGAGGTGACTAAGTAACTCATCAACCTTTTGATAAATTACAGCATCGTTAGCAAAGCTATGAGCGAGTGAATATTCAAGTGTTACAGCTTGGCCTCTACATACTGAGCAATGGCCGCATTGCTGTGGCGCTTGATGGTCGTCAAAATAACGAGCAAGGTTATAGCTCAAACATGTTTTAAGCTCGAAAAAGCGAATAAGTGCCGCAATACGCTTAATTTCAGCTTGCTCTTTATCAACAAAATAGCTGTGTAATTGCTTAGCCAGCTCAGGGTTATTGATTACCTCATTATGTACTTGATAGACTTGGGTGATTCGCTTTGTTTCAAGTGCTATTAAATTCTTCTCTGCTAAATAATCAAGCGCTGCAACAACGCGTTTGCGATCCACCTGAGCGGCTTGGGTAAGCGTGTCAAAATTTAGTGTGCCCCAGATTTTTTTAAATTGGGTATGGCTAAATATTAACTGTAAAAATGCTTGTCTATCAGCATCAAAGTGACCAAGTAAAGCGGCTTTATCAACCAAAAACTTATATTTAAAGTCGGCGTAATAAGCATAAAGTGGTGTTATTGCACCTTGCATTTCCAATTGTACTAACAAGGTTTTAAGCGCTAATTGGCGAATATTACTATCACTTGAAAGGCTGTATTCTTGCATTTCCCATTGCTGACTTTCTTTTGAGTGATCGCTTTGGTGTTGGCGAATATCGTTGATCACATGCTCAATACCGCTAAGCTCTGGGGTATCGCCATAAACAAAGTTTTCAACCGTGTTTAAGCCATCTAAATTGGCCAATGTAAAACACTGCGATGGTTGTCCGTCTCTCCCTGCACGACCAATTTCTTGGCTGTAGTTTTCAATCGACTTTGGTAAATCATAATGAATAACAAAACGGATATCTGATTTATCAACCCCCATACCAAAAGCAATCGTGGCCACTACTACATTAATTTTACCCGCCATAAAATCATCTTGGATACCATAACGCAGAGTATCTTCAAGCCCAGCATGATAAGCCACAGCGTGTAAGCCTTTACGGCTAAGCGCTTCTGCGACTTGCTCTGCACTATGTTGTAAGGTCACATAAACAATCCCAGGGCCCGTTTGCTCGCGCACAATATTAGCCAATGTACTTGCTTTGTCAGCGCTTTTCACGCTGAGTATCGATAAGTCTAAATTAGCCCGATAAAACCCAGTTTGTACAATGCATTCTGGGGTAATTGCAAAACGTTCACTCATATCACGCTTTACTTTTTTAGTGGCGGTGGCCGTTAATAATAATACCAAGGGAATATTGAGCTCATCACGATAGCGCGGCAGTTTTAAATAATCAGGCCTAAAATTATGGCCCCATTCGGAAATACAGTGAGCTTCGTCAACCACCAGCATTGAAATAGCCACTTGATTAATAAATTCACGAAATCGCTCGTTTTTAAAACGTTCTACCGACACCATTAAGATTTTCACTTTACCGGCACGCACATCGCTCATTACAGTGTGGCTTTGCTCTGTAGTTTGGCTTGAATCAAGGCTTGCGGCATAAATTCCCTTGTTATTTAAAAAACCAATTTGGTCTTTCATCAGCGCAAGTAATGGCGAAACAACCAGCGTTAGATTAGGTAAATGCAATGCAGTTAACTGATAACACAATGACTTACCAGATCCAGTGGGGAAAATTGCCAATGATGATTGGTTATTTAGCAGTTGCTCTATGGTTTGCTGCTGACCTTGGCGAAATTGACTAAACCCAAAGTGTTGCTCAAGTGAAGAAAGTATCGATCCGCTCATAATATTTCCCTTTATTCATATTCCCTAATAAAGGAAATCATAGTTTGAAAATGCAATGTTTGCCATGGTAACTTTTTTTTGCTTTATTTTCTTGGCTTATCTATTTGTTCCTATTAAATTTTACTGACAAATCGTGGGAAAAGGCGCATTATAAATGCGTTGCTTGAAAAGGTATTTTGAACATTTTTGTTCAGCTCAATACCTAAGTGTTCTATACGTTTCATCATCATAAGAGCATTTAGGTATAATTCTTTTGAGGGCAATGAAATGATAACCACACATCCTAAAATCGTGATCATCGGTGGCGGTGCCGGCGGCCTTGAGCTCGCAACGCAATTAGGGCATAAACTAGGGAAGAAAAAACACGCCGACATTCTATTAATTGATAAAAATCGCACCCATATTTGGAAACCTTTACTGCACGAAGTAGCAACGGGCTCTATAGATGCCGATTTAGATGGGGTAGTTTACTCAGCACACGCAGCAAAACATCATTATAACTTTCAACTTGGCACTTTTTGCAACCTTGATAACGCTAATAAAACCATCACACTCAGTGCCTTTAATGACGAACTTGGCCATCAAATTTTACCACAACGCACCGTTCATTATGACTACTTGGTGATTGCCATCGGCAGCGTCAGTAACGACTTCAATACACCCGGTATTAAAGAACATTGTTTTTATCTTGATTCAAACCAACAAGCGGAACGCTTTCAGCACGCGCTACTCGATAACTTTACTCGGCTACATCAAGACGACAACCCACAGCATGCATTAAATATTGCCATTGTTGGCGGTGGCGCAACAGGCGTTGAACTCTCAGCTGAGCTGTATCATGTTTCTGACTTATTAAAACTTTATGGTTTGACAAATATGTCGGCAAAGCGCTTACACATTCATTTAATCGAAGCAGGCCCGCGTATTTTACCCGCCCTACCAGAGCGTATAGCAAACTCAGCGAAAAGAGAGCTACTAAAGCTTGGTGTTAACGTTAGAGAAAACACCCAAGTAAAGCAGGCAACAAATCAAGGATTCATCACTAAAGATGATGAACAAATCGATGCCGACATTATGGTATGGGCAGCGGGTGTAAAAGCCCCCGATTTTATAAAAGATCTCGGGATTTTTGAACTAACTCGTAATAACCAAATCATGGTGAACGACTATTTGCAAAGTAATAGCGATGACACCATTTTTGTATTAGGTGACTGTTGCGCGTTTACACAAAAAGATGGCAAATTAGTACCGCCTCGTGCGCAATCAGCCCATCAAATGGCACAATGTGTTGAAAAAAACCTAATTGCGACACTGCGCCAACAGCCGTTAACTGGCTTTGAATACAGCGATCATGGTTCGCTCGTCAATTTGTCACGCTACAGTACCGTGGGGAGCTTAATGGGCAACCTCACTAGTAATAGCTTTTTTATTGAAGGCAAGATAGCCCGCTTTATGTATATTTCGCTCTATCGCATGCACCAACGCGCTATCCACGGCAGCGCCAAAACCTTTGCATTATGGATCAGCGAAAAAGTGCTCCGGGTCGTTAGACCAAAGATGAAATTACATTAAGCAACTAACAAGAGTAAGTGGAGCCGCCGCTTCACTTACACACCTAGAAATAAAATAAAAAATGACACCCATCTATATATATCTAAAAACAATGAAATTAAAATTGACACCCATCCATATATATCTAAAAAAAATGCAAACTTACATTTTAAAACAATGGATTGAAGGTAAATAAAAAAGACACCCATCAAAAAATTGCAATGCTAAAAATTGCAATGACACCCATTCTAAATAAAAATGAAATTACAAACATCCAGGTTAGGGCAATAAACGAAACAATTAAAAACCGTAGTTATTTTCAAAAAGGACTTTTATACAAATGGCAGATAAATATCAGGCGTTTGCATTTTTAGGCGTCAAAAAAACCTGAATTAACAAGTTATGTATTATTGGCTACGTTATCACGCTAGTAATTTTTCGCAATTCGTTAGATTCGTTCGTCGCTTAAAGTGTTGATGTTCACAAAACATATTTAACGACTCAGGTCTTCCAACAGCACCGTGAAAAACGGTGGTAAATTTGCTGGTAACTTTCAACCAGTTTTCGGGGGTTATTTGCAACCTTTCAAGCAAAGGGGTTAGATCGGCGGCTATATAACCTATTTTATCAGGACGAATACAGCGCCCAGTCGCATCAACAAGAGAAAGGTAGGAAGTTAGCTCAAAAGGTAAACCTTTCACCATATGCTGTGTTGCCATTCCTGAAAAACGTTGTAATGATTTGGGCTGTTTACCTGCTGCGATCGAAATAATACGCTTTTTGACACTCGTAAAATCTGAATTTTCTGGTTTGTCAGCAATACCTGCACGAACTGGGTTTAAATCAACATACGCCATACATGCTAATAATGCGGCTTCATCAAGTAAGGCTTGGGATTTGAACCGTCCCTCCCAAAATCGCCCCTTACAGTCATCTTCTTTATTTGCTTTTCGCGCTATATATTCATTTAAAGAGCGCATGAACCAGCTAATATCCATTAACCTTGAACGATATTGCGCAATATTATCTGTAACTATTTTCATCTCAAAAGACGCTAGCTTTTCACCTTTAGCAAAACGTCGTGTTAATTCAGAACCTTTAAAGGCTTTATGCCAGCGAATTGCAACTGCTCTATCATTTACTCTTTCCGCTTTTTTACTATCTACGTACACTACAATATGAGTATGATTACTCATTACTGCATAAGCGCACACATCTATAAAAAAGAGAGATGCCAAACTCATTAGCTTATCTTCAACCCATTTTCTGCGGTGTTCATAACATTGACCCGTATATTCATCCACACCACACAAATAGGCACGTCTTACACATCGTGATATACAATGATAGTAACGAGTGTCCGTTAAACTGATTTGTCGATTTCTTGCAGTAGCCATAAATACCTCAGATATCACGTTCCTTATAAAATACTAGTTCCTCATGGTAATACTGCAAATATAGTCATTATTATGGGTGTCATTTAAGTTTGAATTACTACAATCGCCATTTATTAGGTGGG